>JAHITG010000407.1 GCA_018817865.1 Spirochaetota bacterium | reverse complement strand
CCTCTCTTTGATCACTTCCATGTCTGTTTGTTTCTTCTCTTTTGTTAATCCGTGAGAATTCTCATAATTCTCTATGGCAGTCTTTAAGACATCCACTGCCAGGACAGCACAATGGACTTTTACGGCGGGTAATCCCCCCAGGGTTTCCGCGGCCTGTGCCCATGTGATCTTCTTTGCTTCGTCTATGGTCTTGCCTTTAGCTATCTCTGTAATAATAGAAGCGGTAGCAATATTACTGGCGCAACCGTAGGACTGAAATTTGATGTCCTTGATCACTCTTGTTTTCGGATCGACCTTTATGGTCAGTTTTACCATGTCTCCGCATGCCGGGGATCCTTCCGTGGCAGATGCATCCGGGTTTTTCAGCTCACCGACATTCCGGGGATTTTTAAAATGCTCTATAACTTTATCGGAATAGGGTAAATTCATGATAAGCCTCCTTCTTTATGTTTTATTTCAACTTTTTTTAACGGGCTCAATTCCCGTAATTTGTCTACTACTTCCTTCGTGTTCTTTACCGAATAGTTAATGTCTGTTTCTTTTAAATATTTACTGAGTGAAAAACGTATGGAACTGTGAGCTCTTTCATGTGTGAAGCCCAGTGCCATCAGGATATGAGAAGCCTGCAGGGCTCTGGAGAAACAGGCTGAACCGGTAATAACGGCAATGCCCCTCATATCCAGGTGCAGTACGATGGATTCACCTTCTACATAATCAAATGATAAATTCAAATTATTAGGAATACGCCTGCTGAAATCTTCAGGGCCGTTCAGTTTGATGCCTTTGATCTTCGCTCTCATCTGTTTATACAGTAAGGCCCGGAGGCCGGATACAGTATCGAGGTCTTCCCGGGAAAAGATCTCGACAGCTTTGCCGAATCCGGCAATGCCCGGAACATTTTCTGTACCGGGGCGAAGATCGAATTCCTGAAACCCTCCATCCAGTATTTTTTTAACGGGAGTCTCTTTTTTTACAAATAAAGCTCCAACACCTTTAGGGCCATGGATCTTATGGGATGAGATGCTCAAAAGATCAATTCCTTCATCACTGATATCAATGGGCTTCTGCATAAATACAGCTGCGGCATTAGAGTGAAGGAGGGCTCCTTTTTCTGATGTTATTTTGGATATAGCCTTTATATCCTGGATCGTACCGATCTCATGGTTGCCATAGATGATACTGACCAGCAGCGTCTTCTCATCTACGAGCGAACGGAGGTGTTCCATATCAACAAACCCTTCATTATCGACATTTACCTGTTGTACTGTATAGCCGGATCTTTCCAGATTTTTAGCACTGTTCAGCACTGAGAAATCTTCGATCCTGGAGATTATGATCTTTTTCCGTTTAGGATCTTTATTCGCTGCGGCAGTTCCTTTTATGGCAAGGTTATTTGCTTCTGTGGCTCCTGAAGTAAAGATGATCTCGTCCGTTTTTGAGTTTATCTTTTGAGAAATGATATGCCTTGCTTCACTGACGGCATTTTTAGCTTTAATACCCGGAGTATGAGAGAACTGAGATGAGGCAACCGCATAATCATTTCGAAAAAAAGTTGTCATATGCTTTATAACCCTGTCATCCACTTTTGTGGTTGCATTATTATCCAGGTAGATCCGTTTTTGTGTTTTCATGGTCTTCTTCTCCTATATGAAAAGAGTAATGTTTGCATCTATGGATTCATAGCAGTATGCTCCTACACTGCCAAGGTCTGAAATAAGATCGGTCCTCAGGTCCTTCTCCTTTATACCCATTAACTGCATGGTCATGGTACAGGCCGTAATTCTTCCGCCAAGCTGTTTGAAGCTTTTAGCGAGAGTATCAAGGTCGGCAACATTGTATTTCTTCATCTTTGAATTTATCATCTTTCTCCCCAGTCCAAAGAAATTCATCTTTGACAACGGCGCTTTTTTAAATCCGTTTTTTGTTAAAGCTTTAAGTCCCCAGAAGGTAAAGAAGATGGTTACCGGCACACCCATGGCCAGGAACCCGTTCCCTGTAATAAAGGCGCTCATGATCTTGTCAAAATCACCACTGTGGAGTATGATCGTTGCCTTTCTTTTCCCTTTAATTATTGTATTTTTCTTCGTTGCACTCATATTAGTTCTCTCCTGATATTAAACTTTAAAAATAATGCTCCATTTATCAGCTTCTTTTTTTTGATCAATGATCTTTATTCCCAGAGCATTCAGTGCCATAGGGATCTCATCAAATGAATTGGGATGATCACCCACAACTTTAATAACATCCCCCTTTTTTGCTTTCATAATGGCTTCTCTGGTCTTTACAAGAGGCATGGGACAGTTCTCCCCCATGCAGTCTACTGTTACTGTCGGGTTAGTCTCTTTCATAAGGTCTCCTTAATATCACCAAATTACTGATATTAATATAATACCAGATAAATAAATGTCAATAAATCTTTTTTAAATATACGGAATATTTGGAAGATCACTTTTTTTCCTCCATATATATATGAAATAAGGTCTTATTTACCACTGATACAGGCAGGACACTTTTTATTCTTCCGTATCTTGATCTTTGAAATATCCATTTTAAGGAGGTTTACGGTCAGGAGTGTGTCAATCAATAATTCACCGGTTTCCAGAATGAATTTAATTGCTTCAGTTGCCTGGACCGAACCGATCATTCCTGCAACCGAACCCAGTATTCCTGCTTCCTTTGGTGACGGTGAAAGGTTAAGGGGCGGCGGTTCCGGGAATAAACACCTTAAACAGCTGTGACCGGGAATGTATGTCATACTCTGGCCTTCAAATCTCAAGACACCGGCATGTGAGAATGCTTTTTGATTTCGCACGCATGCATCATTAATAAGATACTTTGTTTTAAAATTATCCGTTGCATCAATGATAAAATCCTGATCTTTTATTAGACCATTAATATTATCCATATCAATACGTGTGTTAACAGCCTCAATTTTAATATCAGGATTTAGGGTTTTCAGCCTCTTTTTTGCAGATAGTACTTTAGATCTATTGATGTCCTTAATAGAATAGAGTATTTGTCTGTTAAGGTCGGAAAGACCCACTTTATCCGGATCTATCATAGTTATGGTCCCGATCCCTGCTGCAGTAAGATAGAAAGCAGCTGATGACCCTAATCCGCCTGCACCTATGATGGTGATCCTGGCTTTTGATAATCTGACCTGTCCCGGTCCTCCTATTTCGTCAATAACAAGCTGTCTTTTATATCGTTCCAGAAGTTTCTCTGATAATGCCATTATAATTTCTCCTTGTCGGGGGCTGCCGGGATCAACCCCCGCCCACGGGCAGCAGGATCTTTATTCTTTGCCTGTTTTTCAGCTTTTTATTCAGAGGGTAATCTCTTCCGTTAACTGTAATGTTCAGATACTTATGATGCTCTTCCTTAATATCGGCTTCTTTTATCAGCAGATCCTTCAGGGTAGTTCCTTTTGGAATATTTATTTCACCTTTTATATCGGGAAGAGTGGTCTTGATAGCACCAAAAATCTCATACTGTATCGATATTGTGTCCATAATAATTCCTCCTAATATATATACTTTAATAATACAGGTCAATGCATTTATTGAAATAAAAAATAGAAGATAAACTTCAGAAATGTACTCTTTAAAACTATGGAAGGGAATATGCTTTTCATCTTACAATCGTACATTTTTGAAGTTTTTCGACCAAAAATTTTTTAAATAATTTGACATTAAAATATCTGACGATATATTAATATCATAAAAAAACTGATATTATAATATCTTATAAGGAGTTAGCGGTTATGAGGATATCCACAAAGATCAGATATTCGGTAAGGGCACTTCTCTACCTTGCTGTCAATGAGGAAGGTAAACCCCTGCAGATAAGAGATATTGCAAAACATGAAAAATTGTCTGTACGGTATCTTGAAAACCTTTTTACAAACTTACGGGCTTCAGGCATACTCTCCAGCGTTAAAGGCAAGGGGGGAGGTTTTATGTTGAATAAACCTTCCGAAAAGATCAACCTGCTGGAGGTGATCAAAGCGGTAGAGGGAAATATCTCGATAGTAGGGTGTATCGGATCAGACGCTTTTTGTAGAAATTCATCCGACTGCATTACAAAGGATATCTGGAACAATGCTAATACGTATTTAAAAGACTTTTTCCGTTCGATAACCCTTAAGGACATGATGGAAGATCATAAAAAAAGAATAAAGAAGAAAAAATAAAATGGATCAAATTTATTACATGGATAATAATGCCACTACCCGGGTGGACCCTGCGGTGTTACAGGCCATGCTTCCCTATTTTACTGAAAAATATTCAAATCCTTCATCTGCTTACGGATTTGCTCAGGAATGCAGGGGTGCTGTTGAAAATGCAAGGAAGGCCATAGCAAGTACCATTAATTCTGACCCTGATGAGATCGTTTTTACATCCGGCGGCACCGAGTCAAATAATATGGCAATAAAAGGGATCGCCCTGTCGCACAGAAATAAAAGATCTCATATTATCACTTCATCCATAGAACATCCTGCAATTTTAAACCCCTGTAAATATCTGGAGCTGAACGGATATGATGTTACCTGTCTTCCGGTAGATAAGACCGGATTGGTCGATCCGGAAGATGTAAAAAAAACCATTAATAAGAATACGATACTGATCTCCGTTATGATGGTGAATAACGAGATCGGTACGGTGCAGCCAGTCGATGAGATCGGGAAGATAGCAAAAGAGGCAGGGGTTCTTTTCCATACGGATGCTGTTCAGGCTTTTGGGAAGATCTCGATCGATGTGAAGAAGAGCAATGTAGATATGCTTTCATTATCATCACACAAGTTTCATGGACCAAAGGGAGTCGGTATCTTATATATAAAAAAGGGTATTCAGTTCTTACCGATCATGCAGGGAGGCAGTCATGAAAAGCACAGGCGGGCAGGAACACTGAATGTTCCGGGGATCGTAGGGATGGGGAAGGCAGTGAAAATAGCATCCCGTGATATGGTAAAAAACAATGAACATATTGCCGGATTGATGAATGCTCTGAAAGAGGGGTTGCTTAATGTTATGCAGACAATAAAGATAAACGGTCATTTGGAGAAGAGGGTCAAGAATACATTAAATTTCAGTCTTAAGAACATGCGATCACAGGATATCCTGATGATGCTGGATGATAAAGGATTCCTGGTCTCATCAGGTTCCGCCTGTTCTTCCGGGATCTCTGAGCCTTCATACGTATTACGATCTTTAGGCCTCTCAAAGGAGTATTTATATGGTACGATCAGAATTTCATTAGGGAAATATAACACTCAAGAAGAGGTTGATTCTTTTTTAGAGGTCTTTCCGCAAGTGGTTCTAAAATTAAAAAAGTAATTCTTACCATAAAAAATGCGAGGTTAAATAATTAAAATTCATTAAATGAATTTTAATTATTTTTCGAATATAACATTTTTCACTTGACTTTTTATTTTTAGTGTATATACTTGACTAACTTGATTGATTTAGTCAAGTAACAGGAGGAGCAAAATGCTTAATATATCGTCCAAAGGTTATTACAGTATAGCAGCATTATTTGAGCTGGCACTTCATTACAACAGCGAGACAGTGCAGATAAAAGATATAGCTGATGCCCAGTCCATCCCGCAAAACTACCTGGAACAGCTGCTGCTTCGTCTTAAAAACCATGGATATGTTAAGAGTTTTCGCGGTAAGAAAGGAGGCTATGCATTGTCTAAATCACCCGGGCAGATAAACATCCTGGAAGTATTAACTGTTCTGGAAGGTGAATTGGACCTGGTCAATACTTCTGTAACATCCGATACATTAAACCGTTTCTGGACAGAAACGGAAGATAAAATTAAAGAGTCCTTGAATCATTCGCTTGAGGACCTTTTAAATCTCAGGCAGTCAATTAAGAAAAATGTTATTTACCACATTTAAATACATAAATAATTTTTTTTACAGGAGGAAGTACAATGAAAAATAACAAATTCAAGTTAGAAACGCTGGCACTGCATGCCGGCTATGAACCTGATCCGGTGAGCCTTTCGCGTGCCGTTCCGGTTTATCGGACCACATCGTACCTTTTTAACAATACCGAGCATGCGGCCAATCTTTTCAGTTTAAAAGAACTCGGTAATATCTACACCAGGATCATGAACCCGACGCAGGATGTACTTGAAAAGAGGATAGCTGCTCTGGAGGGAGGGGCTGCAGCGTTGGCCCTTGCTTCAGGTACATCAGCGATCTTCTATTCTATTATCAATATTGCCCGCCAGGGAGATGAGATCGTTTCTGCCAATAACCTGTATGGCGGAACTTATACCATGTTCGACTCCATTCTTCCCCAGTTCGGGATCAATGTTAAATTTGTTCCTCATGATAAGCCCGAAGAGTTTGAGAAAGCCATTAATGAAAGAACAAGGGCACTTTTTATTGAGGGTATAGGAAATCCTGTTCTGGATTTTATCGATATTGATGTAATATCCAAGATCGCTAAAAAGCATCATCTGCCTTTGATAATCGATTCAACTTTTACAACACCTTATCTCTTTAATCCGATAGAGCATGGTGCTGATATTGTAGTGCATTCCCTGACAAAATGGATCGGCGGACATGGTACCGGTATCGGGGGAATAGTTGTTGATTCCGGCAAATTCGACTGGACGGATAAAAAATTCAGTTTGTACAACGAACCGGACGGCGGTTACCATGGATTACGATTTGCGCATGATCTGGGAGACTTAAATCCTCTGGCTTTTATATTAAGGATGAGGCTGGTCCCTCTGCGGAATCTTGGTGCGGCAATATCTCCGGATAACGCATGGATCTTTCTTCAGGGACTTGAGACCCTGGCCTTGCGAATGCAGAGACACAGCGAGAATGCCCTTGCCGTAGCGGAATATCTTAAGAAACATAAACATGTGAAATGGGTGCGGTATCCGGGATTAAAGAGTGATCCGGCTTATCCGGTTGCCGGTAAATATTTGAAAAAGGGTTTTGGAGGAATGGTGGTATTTGGTATTAACGGGGGATATGATGCTGCGGTAAAACTGATCAACAATATTGAACTCTTTTCTCATCTGGCCAATGTAGGAGATGCAAAGAGCCTGATCATACATCCGTCAAGTACAACTCATTCACAGTTGAGTGAAGAAGATCAGAAAAAGGGAGGCCTGACTCCGGACCTGGTACGGCTTTCCATTGGAATTGAGAATATAGATGACATCATTTCAGCCCTTGAGAACGGTCTGAAAAAAGCCCATGAGTAGTTTTTATGATGCCATGGAATATATTTAGGTATATTCATATATTTATAATAAGATGAAAGAGATTTTAGGATTTTTTAAGTTGTTATTACTTTTAGACTTCTAGACTCTTTACAGGAGGTTATATATGAAGATAGCAGAAAATGTGATAGAACTGATAGGGAACACTCCGCTTGTCCGATTACGATCTATATCGGGTGATACTGAGACTCAGATCGTGGGTAAGCTGGAATCCTTTAACCCCCTTAGTTCGGTAAAAGAGCGGATCGGTGCTTCAATGATCAAGGATGCTGAGGAGAAGGGCCTGATAAATAAGGATACGGTAATAATCGAACCGACATCCGGAAATACCGGTATTGCGCTGGCTTTTATCAGTGCTGTAAAAGGATATAAGCTGATCCTTACAATGCCGGATACAATGAGTATTGAAAGAAGAAAGTTATTAAAACTCTTTGGTGCACAGTTAGAGCTGACACCGGGTGAAAAAGGGATGAAAGGAGCGATCCGGAGGGCTGAAGAATTAAAAGAGGAGATCGCAAACTCGATAATCCTTCAGCAGTTCCAAAATCCGGCTAATCCCGAGATCCATAAAAAAACAACTGCCGAGGAGATATGGAAGGACACGGACGGAAAGGTCGATGTCTTTGTAGCCGGAGTCGGGACAGGCGGTACCATTACGGGTGTCTCTGAAGTATTAAAGAAGAAAAAACCTGATCTGAAGGTCATTGCTGTTGAACCGGCGGACTCAGCTGTGCTTTCAGGCGGTGACCCGGGACCGCATAAGATCCAGGGGATAGGTGCAGGATTTATCCCTGATGTGCTGAACACGGACTTGATAGATGAGATCGTAAAAGTTTCAAATGATGATGCATTTGAGATGTCACGAAGACTGGCCAAACATGAGGGGATACTGGCAGGGATCTCATCAGGAGCCGCTGTTCATGCTGCAGTCCAGATCAGCGGGAGAAAGGAGTACAAAGGCAAGTTGATCGTTGTTATCCTGCCTGACAGCGGAGAAAGGTATTTGAGTACGACCCTGTTTGAGGAATGACAGCCTGTAAAGATATATGAAAGAATTTAAATTTTCAGTCATTATTCCTGTGTACCGTGAGTCTCATCTGATCGGCCCTTTGATCGAACACCTGCTTAAGATCGGTAAGGGACATGACTATGAGATCATTGTCGTTGACGGAGAGCCCGCAGGCAGTACGATCGCTACTGTTAAAAACAGGAAAGTAATAAAGAAAATTTCTAAAAGAGGCCGTGCTATCCAGATGAACACCGGAGCAGATAGTTCTACAGGAGAAATTTTTATTTTTCTGCATGCTGATTCCAGACTTCCGGATAATGCCTTTGGAAATATTGAAAGGGTCATGAAGACCAAAAGATATTCTGCGGGTGCGTTTGATCTGCGCATGGATTCAAAGAACTGGTTTATACAACTGACGGCTTTAACGACTTCCTGGCGGGCAAGGCTCTCCCGCATACCATACGGAGATCAGGCCATCTTCATAAGGAGAAGTTTCTTTAACATTATTGGTCAGTATAAACCTATCCCCATTATGGAGGATGTGGATCTGATGAAACGTATAAAGAAAAAGGGAGAAAAAATAGTAATTCTGAAAGATAAGGTCATAACTTCTGCCAGAAGGTGGGAGGAGGAAGGTCTCCTCCTCTGCTCGATAAGAAATAAAATGATGGGAATATTATTTGGACTGGGGTGCTCACCCTTTATTTTAAAAAAATTTTATCCTTTAAATAAAAGTAGAAAAAAAAAATAAAAAAATAATCTTGTAATATACATTACAGTTCTCTGCTGGATATGTATTATAGTAGTGAAGTGACTTATTGTATAATTACGGAGGTTATATGAGTGATAATTATTATGAAAAGAAGGATCTGGCTGATTTTCCGAATATAGGCGAGTATGCTCCGCTGCAGGGGGAGAAATTTTTTGAATATTACGGGGTCTCAACCGGTGCAGGAAAATTGACTGAGAGGGAAAAGGCTTTAATAGCTTTGACAACGGCTGTAACTCACAATTGCCCCTATTGTATTGATGCGTATACGAACAAATGTCTCTCTTTAGGCTTGTCCAATGATGAAATGATGGAAGCCGTTCATGTGGGAGCTTCCATGGTTGCCGGTATTACCCTGGCGCATTCCACTCAAATGAGAAAGATCATTAAAAAAAAGGAGATGTAATAGATGACTAATGCAGAACAGCAATTAACCCTTTTAACCAACATTGAGGGTGTGGAGAATTTTCAGGATAAATTGAAAAGTTCGAAACAGCATCCCCTTCAGGCCAGCCAAGTTGAGATCTTTCAGATCAATGTGGGAAAGAGATGTAATCTGTCTTGTAAGCACTGCCACGTGGAAGCAGGGCCGAACAGGGTGGAGATGATGACAGAGGCGACTTTCAATAAGTGTCTCGAAATATTAAAAAAGACTCCCGAGATACATACGATCGATATTACCGGCGGTTCTCCTGAAATGAATCCTTATCTGGAAGGATTTATTACTGAAGCTTCTGCATTAGGAAAGCGTCTTATAGTTCGCTCCAATCTTATTATTCTCATGGACTTGAAATACAAAAAGTTTATCGATATTTATGTTAATAATAAAGTAGAGCTGGTGGGATCGTTACCCGATTATCACAGGGATAGAACAGATAAGCAGAGAGGGAAAGATGCTTTTGATCAGTCCATCCGGGTCCTTCAGCTTCTTAACAGTAAAGGTTACGGGAAGCAGGATTCCGGATTGATCCTGGACCTGGTGCATAATCCGGTCGGTGCGTACTGTCCCGGTGATCAGAATGCTTTGGAGTATGAGTACAGGAACCGGTTGAAAAAGGAGTATGATATTGAATTCAATACCCTCTTCTGTCTGACCAATATGCCGGTAGGCCGTTATTTGAAATACCTGATCGATTCTGACAATTATCATGATTATCTGAACGAACTGGTAAGTTTTTATAATCCCAAGGCGGTTGAGAATGTCATGTGCAAGACAACCGTATCCGTAAGCTGGGATGGTAAGCTGTATGATTGTGATTTCAACCAGATGCTGGACCTGGGAATGAATGACCCTGATAGCGTCACCCTGGATGATTTTGATATTGAGAAACTGAATAACAGGAATATAGTTATCCACAATCACTGCTACGGCTGTACAGCCGGTTCAGGTTCTTCCTGCCAGGGTGCCCTGGATTAAATTAAAATGTAACGGTCCAAAGATGGATAAAGAAGCTGTTATCTTTTTTATTAAATATGCAGAACCGGGAAGAGTGAAAACAAGGCTGGGCAGCAGAATAGGTTTAAAAAGGGCATCAGAACTTTACCGCTGTTTTGTTATGGATATTCTATCCCTTCTCCGATCTTTAAATAAAGATGTCCTGATCTTTTATGTTCCTGATACAAGCTTGGAAAAGGTCCGCGGATGGCTGGGAACAAAAATGAGATACTTCCCCCAGAAAGAGGGTGCTGACCTTGGGGAGAGAATGGCTGTCTCTCTTGAGTCAGCTTTCAAGCTGGGTTATGAAAAGAGCATCATCATCGGGGGCGATCTGCCGGACCTTTCTTCTGATATTATACTTCAGGCTTTTAAGGACCTGAACGATCATCAGTCCGTGATCGGACCGTCTGATGATGGCGGGTATTATCTGATAGGATTTAATAAAAAGGATTATTTAAATAAAGTCTTTCAGGGGATTCGCTGGAGTACGCCGGAAGTCTTTAAAATGACAATGAGAATATTTAATAAAGAAAAGTACAGTGTCTCATTATTACAAAAATGGCATGATATTGATACGCTTGAAGATCTGAGGAACCTGTATAATAATAATCGTAATAAAGACCGTAATGGATCTTATACCATGAAATATCTGGATCAAATTGCATCTGATCTTTTTTAACAGGCGTGTTTCAGCAGAACATGTTTGACTTGTTAAAGCAGTGCATTATATTGAAATATCATTCCCGCAGTGATATTTAGTTTTTTAAGGAGAGACAGATGAAAATATCAAAAAATCGGGCAAGTTATCATGGATCCGGTCCAATGTTTGAAAAGCCGGAAAAACCATCGTCTATTATATTTATTCTTATTTTATCATTTATGTTTATTAGCCATGCGGATGTATGGGCAGAAGAACAGGGATTTAATTATTCGGATTATGATAAAGCCCTGAAAAAGCATTTAAATAGAAGGAATATGGTTTTTTATTCCGGATTGAAAAAGGATAGAGCAGATCTTGATTCATTTGTAGCCTTATTGAAAAGCCTGCCGGAGAAAAAGTATAATGGATGGAGTAAGAAGGAAAAGATCGCTTTCTGGATCAATGCCTATAACGGATTAACGCTTAAAGCGATCATTGATCATTATCCCATTGAGTCTTCATTTTTCGGATCCATCAGGTTTCCGAAAAACAGTATACGTCAAATCTCCGGTGTCTGGGATGAGATCGAGTTTGATGTTATGGGTAGAAAGATGACGTTAAACGATATTGAGCATCAGACCCTCCGGAAAAAATTTAACGAACCCAGGATCCATTTAGCTTTAGTCTGTGCCGCACTCGGGTGTCCTCCTTTAAGAAGGGAACCGTTTATGGGAGTCGGGTTAAATGAACAGCTGGATGATCAGGCTGAGCAATTCTTCGGTAATCAGGAAAAATTCAGGATAGATCATAAAGGGAAGACGATCTATCTGTCAAAGATCTTCAAATGGTTCGGAAAGGATTTTATAGGGAAATATGGAACATCTGAAAGGTTTAAAGAGTATAATGAGGAGGAGAATGCTGTTTTAAATTTTGTGAGCAGATATTTGAATAATGAAGATATAAAAAAATTAGAGAGAGAAGAATATGATATTGAATACCTGGATTATGACTGGACCTTAAATGAGGCAAAATAAGTATCCGGGACCATGAAGTATTCAGGAGGATAAAAAATGAAAGAAGTAAAACCTAAAAAGGTATGGGTTAAACCGGTTATCTTTATAAGTGTTTTGATCGTGATACTGGTTTTAGCCAGGATATTTCATCTCGGCGACAAGATGAATG
>JAHITG010000406.1 GCA_018817865.1 Spirochaetota bacterium | reverse complement strand
CTTTTTTATTACTCTGATCCTGGGAGGATTGTTCAGTTTTATTTTCTTATTGATCTCTCTCTTTTTAGGGTATTTCCTGCTGGGTATCCTCATTTTTACAGTAGGAGTACCTTTGCTGGCATTGATCACGGGATCGATCGTTTATTTGGATAGTTTGATCTATTCCGTTTTTGCAAAAAAGTTCGGTGGAATAGATATTGAACTTAAAAAAGAAGAAAAATAAAGCTAACCTTCTCTTGACACGAATAAAGTGGTTCCTATATGCAAAAGGACCTGTTATAAAGTTAAATGGCGGCGTGCCCAAATGGCTAAGGGAGCGGTCTGCAAAACCGTTATTTGCCGGTTCGATTCCGGCCGCCGCCTATTCTTATTAAATGAAACCGTTCTCAAATATCATAGAAACTGCTGCCAATTCTTCTTTATTATTTAATAAAATTTTTTATTATAAGACTATAAGTTCAACAAATGATAAATGTTTCAGTACAGGCGGCCTGAAAAACTTCATTGTTATTGCAGATAAGCAGACTGCAGGCAAGGGCCGATTTAACAAAAAGTGGATCTCGCCGGCTTCCGGAAGCCTCTATTTTTCCGCTTATATTTACAGGCCGGTTATAGATTATAATGATGCTGTTATGCTGACTTCTCTGGCAGTCGTACAGGTTTTAAGGAGGTATAACCGGGAAATAAGACTCAAATGGCCCAATGATATTATAATTAAATCCAAAAAGGTTTCCGGTGTTTTGATCGAACAATCCTTTGAAGGGATCGAACCGATCTCTCTGGTCATCGGGGTGGGTATTAATCTGTTCACGGATTTTTCAAAGATCGCTTCATTAAAGGATAAAGCACTCAGTTTAAAGGATATTACTGAAAAAGAGATCGAGGCCGGGATCATATTCAGGGACATTGTAGAATTATTTGAAAAATATTATATTCATTTTACTAAGCTTAAAAAAAAGATCATTAAGGATTGGAAAAAATGTATTTCAGGGATAAACAAAGAGGTCCGGTTCAGGATGAAAGACAGAATCATAAAAGGACGGCTGATCAGAGTGAATAATGACGGCTCTGTCGTGATCAGGTCTGCAAAAAGAGAGATGACATATCATTTTGGTGAGATTGTATGAGTACAGGAGATAAAAAGAATACAAAACCTCTTATAGTGCAGAGTGACCGCACTTTATTTCTTGAAACGAATTCATCTGTTTTCGAAAATGCACGAAATGATATTTCCCGTTTTGCCGAATTGATCAAAAGCCCGGAGCATATCTATACCTACCGTATTTCTCCGCTCTCTTTGTGGAATGCTGCTTCCGCAGGGATAAAAAAAGATGATATTCTTCATGTACTTAACCTTTATTCCAAGTATGATATTCCGGATAATATTAAGACCGAGATCGAAGATGTGATCGACCGGTATGGCACGATCAAGCTGATAAAAAATGATCAGGATGATTATTTTTTATATTCTGAAGATGACATTTTGATCACTGAGCTTTCTTTCAATGAAAAGATCAGCAATTACATAATTAAAAAAAAGGACAGGAACAGCCTTCTGATCGATAAAAAATTCCGTGGACATCTGAAGCAGAAACTGATCGAGATCGGGTTTCCTGTTGAGGACCTGGCCGGTTATAGAGACGGAGCTTATCTGGATATCGATCTCCGTAAAAAGATGTATTTAAAAAAGAAAGAATTTATGTTAAGGAAGTACCAGATCGAATCATCCGATATATTCTATGCTAATAATTCTTTAGAAGGAGGAAGCGGAGTGATCGTGCTTCCCTGCGGGGCAGGTAAGACCGTTGCAGGTTTGAGGGTCATGTCACTCTTAAAGACCGAAACTCTGATCCTGGTAACCAGCATAACCGCGGCCAGGCAGTGGATCGAAGAGATCATTGACAAGACAACGCTCCGGTCCGACCAGGTCAGTGAATACAGCGGTGAATTCAAGGATATTAAACCGGTCACGATCGCAACTTATCAGATCCTTGTATACAGAAAGAACAGGAAGGAGGATTTTCTCCATTTTGATATTTTCAATAAAAAAGACTGGGGATTGATCATCTATGACGAAGTACATCTTCTTCCGGCGCCTGTCTTCCGTATGGTCGCTGAGATCCAGGCTAAACGAAGGCTGGGCCTGACGGCTACACTTGTTCGGGAGGATGGAAGGGAGAGCGATGTTTTTTCCCTGATCGGCCCGAAAAAATATGATGTTCCCTGGAAGGTCCTGGAAGAACAGGGATGGATAGCAAAAGCTCTGTGTACGGAGATACGGATCAACCTGGCATCAAAATTAAGGTATAAATATGCAGTCGCTTCAGTCAGGGAGAAGTTTAAGATAGCCTCATCCAATCCTTTAAAATTAAATATCGTTCAGAAATTGATTGAAAAGCATAAAGAAGATAATATATTGATCATAGGGCAGTATATCGAACAGCTTCAGCAGATAGCAGAAGCGCTGGGTGCCGACTTTATTCACGGAAAAGTAAAGAATACTGTTCGTGAAGAACTTTATCGGAGATTTAAAAAAGAAGAGATCAAGCTCCTGGTAGTATCAAAAGTGGCTAATTTTGCCGTTGATCTCCCTGACGCTAATGTAGCTATCCAGGTGTCGGGTACATACGGGTCAAGGCAGGAGGAAGCCCAGAGGCTGGGGCGGATATTAAGGCCGAAAAGCGACTTGAATCAGGCTCATTTTTATACACTGGTTACCAGGGAAACAACGGAACAGGAGTTTGCATTTAAACGGCAGCTTTTTTTAACGGAGCAGGGATATAAATATGTCATCGAAAACCGGGCTTGATAAAGATTTTCTGATCAATCTGCTTTTAATTACTGATTTTTTTTTGCATACAGGCATTAAAATCGGATCTACCAAAAAGAACATTAACCAGACATTAAGGAGTATTTCAAAGACATTACGGACAAATCCGGAGGATATCGAGTACTGTTTCCTCTATTTAAAACATAATAATATTATTTATGAGGAGAAGAATTATTTTCTTGTTAATCTCAATCTCTTAAAAAAATTAATAAAAGAGGGGAAAGCAGATAATTCTTCTTTTATTGTTCTTCAGTCAAATTATGAACTCCTGGTTAAACCGGAAGTAAGCATGAAAGATCTCTTCATGATCATTCAATTCAGCCGGATAAAAAGCAGAGATGTTGTATACCGGTTCCATATTACAGAAAATTCCCTCCATAATTTTTTTTTAAATAATCCGGGTATAAAGAACCTGAAAGCTTTTTTATTGAGGGGCAGCGGTTTGAAACAGATGCCGCATAATATTGAATATATGATCGATGATGTTAATACGAGGATGGGAGAGATCAGGATCGGATATGCATCCGGATATATTACGGCAAAGAGCCATATATTGAAGAATGTGATCAGTGATCAGTTCATTGAAAAAGATGTTATAAAAATGATATCACCAACAGCGGGGATACTGAAGAACAGCATCAATTTATGGGATATGTTTTTCAATTTAAAAAAGAAGAATTTTTTCCCGATCATGGATTTTGATAAAGCTCAGAAGATGGACGGCTATTTACAGGTCCTTTTAAATGAAAAGGAGATCACGCATCTGCTCAGCGCTTTTCATACATTAAAGGAGATCGGATTTGAGCATCATATAAAGGTTGATTTCAATATTTTAAACGGTATTATTAATAAAATTGAGAAACGCTCAAATGATACGGTGCTGAAAAAAGCAGCCCAGCGAAGTGTCCGGTACCGGCAGGAGCTGAAGAATTCTATTAAAAGTTATGTTCTGAAGAGTTTAAAGGCAAGTATCGGCGTCCCTCAGAATCTTGTGCTTAATACGATCCCGGTCCATTATCCCGGAGAAAATCCTGCAACGGTCAGGAAAGAGATCGTCAGAATGACCGAGTACTGTTTAAAGCATAAGTTAAAACTGATCATAGTATTTCAGGCTTTTTCCGGAGTAACAGAGATGATCATCGAGCCGAAATATCTGTATGAGAAAAAGATTCTCTATTATTATGACCGTGAAACAAAAGAAGAGCAGAATATCCAGATCAGTAAGATCACTTTCAGTGCCCTGATCTGATCTCATCCCTTAAAAGATGATATCAGGCCTTAAGGAGTTGTATACTTAATGAAACATTTGATCAAAGTATTATTAATGTTGATCATTCTTTCCATAGAGCTTCAAGCTAAAGCGTTGTTGAAACTGGAGAGGATTTTCCTCGATCTGGGAACAGCCGTGCAGGGAGAGATCCTTACCAACAGCTCCCTTACTGTCCTGAATACGGGTGATGAACAGATGCAGTTCTCGCTTCATTCAACCTGCGATTGTCTGACAGTGGGTCCTTTAAAAGGAGTCCTTCCACCCGGTAAAGCGGTTCAGATACGGATCCGGCTGAATACAAAAGAGTATAAAGGGCCTGTCAAGAAACATTTTTATTTGCTGACCAGTGACATGGACCATCAAACAGTACGGCTAACGGTGAAAGCCAGGGTCTCTATTAAAAGCGGGACCGGTATTGATAACAGAGAAACATTCAAGAGTAGAGGAGACTATTCCAGGAAGATCCCGTTTTATTTTTTTTATACACCGGATTGCCATGTGTGCGATGCAATAAAAAAGGATCTCTTTCCAAAGCTTGAGAAGGAGTATAAGGTCTCTCTGGAGCCTGTTTCACTTAACATCTTAATGACAAACAATTTCAATACTTTACTGAAGTTGAAAAAAATATTCAAACAGGATGATGACCGGTTTCCTGTGATCATGTTCCATGACCGGTTCATCTCAGGAAAAAACGCAATATATGAAAAATTTCCTGAGATCCTGAAAAATAATTTAAGGAAAGAAATTAAACTTCCCGACATTAAAAAGCTCAATGTAAAAAGCAGTATGGTCTCTCTATCTTTAATCCCTGTTCTTGTGGCCGGACTTCTCGACGGGATCAATCCCTGTGCCTTTGCAACTATTATTTTTTTGCTGTCATATTTGAGCTATTTACAAAAAACAAGGAAGATCATATTTATTACAGGTATTGCCTATACGTTTGCTGTCTTCAGCACTTACTTTCTGATCGGGTTAGGATTTTTTAAAGGGATAACCTCATTTACTATATTTATGCGGATCTCCTCTTATATTAATCTTCTCATAGCCCTCTTTGCGATCTACCTGGCGTTGTTGAGTTTGAGAGATTATTTTCTTGCCAGGAAGGGAAGGTATAAAGAGATGAAACTTCAGCTGTCTGATTCCGCTAAAAAACGAATACACATGAGCATCCGTAAAAGGAGCAAAGGAAGGTTTATTATTCTGTCTGCTTTTTTACTGGGATTCAGTGTCTCCTTATTCGAACTGGCCTGTACCGGCCAGATCTATCTGCCCGCTATTATTTATATGACCAAAGTCGGTTCTATTACAGGATATCTTTATCTGACAGCATATAATCTTATGTTCGTGATCCCTCTTGTGATCATCTTTATCCTATACTTTATAGGTATCTCTTCCGAAGTACTATCCGGTGTATTTCAGAAGAATATAGCTTTGATCAAGTTATTGACTTTTTTTCTTTTTATCGGACTGGCTGTCCTGCTTCTCTTATATAGAGTGATCTTTTAAAGATAGCAGATGATACATTTTAAGTAAAGTTCTTTAATAGGGCCCGGATACAAACCTTGATATCCTCAGAGCCACCGGTCGGGGCAGGATCTTGTGTACAATTGAAAGAAATTTATTGTGGATACCCGGTACGCAAAGCCGTTTTCTTTTCAGCATTGCCCTGTACCCTTCTTTTGCTACGGTAGATGCTTTCATTATGATCTGCTTGGTCAATCTTGACTTTTCCATCTTTGCTCTTTTTATAAATCCTGTTTTTGTAACTCCGGGACAGACGCATGTTACATGGACTCCTGTTCCTTTTAATTCATTATATAAAGCCTCGGAGAAATTGAGTATAAAAGATTTACTTGCTCCGTACGAGTTGAAGTATGGCATGGGTTGAAATCCGGCAATGGAAGCCACGTTCAGGATCATTCCTGATCGTTTCTTAACCATTAACTTCAGATACAGTTTTGTCAGTTTTACAGGTGTCATTAAATCTACATGGATCAGGTTAAGATCATCCTTCAGACTGATCTTATGATCCAGTCCGAAACGGGCGTATCCGGCGTTGTTAATAAGCATCTCAACATTTATTTTATCTTTCTTGAGGCTGGAAAAGATCTCTCCGGCAGAGGAAGGCTTTGCCAGGTCCTTTACAAGGACTTTGACCTTTACATTGTAGTTTTTTTCTATCTCTTTTTTTACTTTATCAAGTTTTTTTTTCGTTCGGGATACAATGACCAGGTTATAGCCATCCTGTGCGGCCAGTTTTGCAAATTCATAACCGAGCCCTTGTGATGCCCCTGTTATCAAAGCATATTTTCCATTATTTTTTGTCATCTCTATTTCCTGAAATTAAATTCGGTAAATATTTATTTGAATAATTAAAACAGATAACAATATAATTATTTTTTTTTTTAAAGCAAGTAGAAAATAAATAACTTATGATCAGATCTTAAGACACTCTTTTATAATATCGTATCGCATCATTAAGAGCTGAATTGATTGATGTACGGGAGTGCCATTGTAACTCTTTCTGGGCTTTGGAAGAGTCAAAATACCGGTATGCAAAGGATATTTTGATCAATTCAGAGGTGACCGGAGGTGTTTTTCTGAAAACAGTAAAAAGATGTTCTACCAGGATCGAAAGCAGGTAGATAAGCCTGAAAAGTGATCTCGGGATACTCTTTCTGATCTCAGGGACCTTATATGCTTTAGCGATCAGGTTAAAATAATCTTTAAAAGGCATATTACAGCCTGACAGGATATAGCGTTCACCTGATCTTGTCTTCTTCTTTAAAGCCAGCATAACAGCATCTACCACATCATCTACAGCTACAAAGCTGTTACCTCCCGGGGGTGCTGTGCGGATCCTCTCTTTTTTGATGTTCTCAAAGACTGCTCCCGTATTATTGTGATTATCACCCTTTCCGATAATAGTGGACGGATTGAAAATGGAAACATGCATCTGCTTTTTATACCTGATCACTTCCTGTTCTGCAAGATGTTTTGTGTTCATATATCCGATCTTCCTGTACTCTTTTTTAAAAAGATGGCCTTCATTCAAGAGGTTGTAAGCATCCCTGCTGTATCCTACGGCTGCTGTTGAGGAGATATATATAAAATTTTTCACATTTTTTTTTACGGCTGATCGAAGGAGGTTTTTTGTACCGAGAACATTGATATTATACAGTTTTTTATGATCGGATCTTTTATAAGAGATAAAGGCTCCCAGATGGATCACGGTATCGCATCCGGTGAGAGCATCCATCAAAGAATCTTTATCCTGAAGGTCTCCGGTAACTTTTTCAAATCTTCTTACTTTTAGGAAGGGGTGTGACGAGTTATTCCTGAAGAGAACTTTTACTGTATATCCTTTTTTCAGGAGGCGCATGATAAGATTTGCTCCTAAATGACCTGTTCCGCCTGTAATAAATATTTTTTTCGGTCCCAAGGTTATCTCTTCTCCTTTTATTTTAACAGACCTGTTTTTTTATACCATAAGAGGGTATCGGTTATTGTCTTTTTAAATGGTATTTTAATTCGGAATCCAGTCTCTTTTTCGGCTTTAGATGAAGAAAAGTATCTATATTTAAATCCGGAATCGATCAGATCAGAGGTTACGGGTAATCTAAATGGGGATATTGCTTCGACAGCCTTTATAAGGGATACTAAAAAAAATCTGCTTT
>JAHITG010000405.1 GCA_018817865.1 Spirochaetota bacterium | reverse complement strand
TTTATCCGCTGTGTCACCTGAGGAGTATTCAAGTTTTAATGAACCTCCAACCCGGGAATACTCTACTCCATAATCCCTGTAAAATTCCTCTGCTTCCTGGCCTTCGTTCTTGATCACGCTCCAGGTGAGTGTTGAATCACCTGATGTTTCAGATCTGTTGCTCTCACCAAGATTGTTCCTCGCCCTGTAAGACTGATCAAAATCATCAATAAGAAGTTCGGAGCTGTTTCCCGAATTTTGTACTTTTAGATCATCTATAAAGAAAGCACCTGAGGATAAGCCTGTTCCTAAATAGTCCATAAAAAATTCAACCGACTTGATGATACTCAAATCACATCCTGAAAAAGCAGTCAAAGGAATGGTCACATCCTGCCAGTTTGTAGTAACACCTGCCGGTATATAATTCGTAATTTCGACAGCGCCTTTTACCCCTTCAAAACTTGAGTTGTCCTTTAAGGCTATCCTGAAAACCTCATTGCCTGAGGTACCTTTTACTTTAAAGGAGAGCTCATTATAAAGAGTAAGGTCATACCCGCCTTCAGACCTTAAGAATGAAAAGAGTGTCCAGTAATTTGTAACATTACCTGAATCCGCAGGATTAAAATAAGCAACCTTTAAGGAGTCACCCTTACCGCCGTACGCATTAGTAGGATCGGCTCCCCAGAAAAGGCTGCATCCGATATCACCTGAAACAGAGTTGTCGGTCTCACCATCTGTTCTTCCTCCAAGGTAATTAGCTTTAAAATCCTTTATATCAAAATCCTCAACAACAAGCTTTCCGTTTATATTGAGCTCTATATTGTCAATATAGACAGTACTGCTATGCGCAGTTCTGTCATCGTTCTTGATTATGAAAAGCTGTATTGAATACTTATCCACTTTTGAATTGGGATCATTATGCTCCCCCATGCCGAGATCTTCAAAATAGACTGTGACCTTCTGCCAGGCAGTGGTCACTCCCTGTTCCAGAACGTCATCCAAATAGACGTATGCTCCCTGTCCCCAAGCGTCTTCAAATCCGACCTTCAACTTCTCACCACCCCATTCACCCCTGACGTGGAATGTAAGGGAATCATATACAGTAACATCTATTCCTTTTATAAAAGTCCACCAGTACCAGGCATCATTCTCCAGCGTAGTGGGCTGGTTATACATAAGCCTTAAAGAACCTCCGCTTGAGCCGTATCTTATAGTCTCAATAACATCGGCAAGTAAGGTAGAGTTTCCGTGAGTGTTATAAGAGGCAGTCTGCCCCAGTGCATTGAACCCTACAGCCCAGGAATCGCCTGAAGGAAAATCATCGATGAGCAGGACTCCGGCTGTCATGACCCGTGTACAAAATAAAAGTAAAAATAATGTAAATAATACTCTCTTCATTTTAAAAATTGCCTATTTTATGATCACAAGCTTCCCCATCTTCCTGCTTCCCGAATCATTAGAAATAATATATATATATGTACCTGAAGGGAGGTTTCTACCATTAATATTTTTAAGATCCCACATGAAGTCGGAACCGGTTTCAATATATTTCTCGTATACCAACTCCTCAAAAAAGTTATATATTTTTATTAGGGTACCCTGTGTAAGATCTCTAAAAGAAATATGCGGATCACTCCCTTCAGCTATATTCACGACATTAGGAGTCACTTTAACTTGTGAAAGGTCACTCCCCTCCCTCCTGTACTCAATGGAAGCTGAATAGATCTCACTTTCAAGTGCGGGAGAATTACTGTCCCTGAACTTAACATACAGGGGCATTATACCGGAAGTATTCTCAAAGGTATAATACTTCTGCCTTGTGTACCTTTCCCATTCACCTGATAAGAAGAAGGGATCTTCCGAGATCATCATCTGTGTAGCATAACTGCATTCCAGGTTGAGTTTGACCTCGGGCGAATCAGTAACCTTTTCACCGTTGTTAATAATAATGTGTCCCATCTGAGGAGGAAGGGTCTTTTTGTATGAATGATAAGCGTGTATGCTGATGCCCCGGAAGGCAGGGAATCTTTTAAAAACTTCTTTTGCCTTTTCTATCTTCTCCTCCATGTACCTCCACCCCTCTTCGGCAAATGTATTGCCCGGCACTATGGTCGGCCAGTCATTTGTGCTCTGCGTTTCATAGGCGATGTACATATTCTTTCCCTTTGAGCTTGCGAATTTCAGATAATTAGTGACTTCCTGTATAATGGGATTCCCTGTTGTATCATCCTTGTAATCCTCATGCACGGTCCAGTCCACGCTGTTGATCACATTCGTTCTCGTGCTGTAACTGAGCTGCCTGTCGATGAAAGCGGACAGTCTCATTTCATCGTTAAATTTTGAATTATAATTATCTACTATGGTTTTGCATCTGGCCAGGACCACCGGAAGACCCGTGCTTGAGAAACCTGCTCCTACCTCAATATCAAGGTCAATACCGTCAAAACGCTCATAGGGGGAATAATCCTGATTGTAGTCTATGATTGCCCTGCTGAAATTTGTAGCACTCGAACTGCCGATCTGAGACCAGTCAGGCTCTCCATTCAGAGCAAATATCTTGATTCCCTTAAGATGCATCTCCGAAATAAAGCCCCTTACCAGGGAAGCTTGGGCCGCTACAGTTGATGCATCCATATATAAATAAATGGTATCAACCGTATCTGTGGTACCCGGCAAATTGTAGCAAAAATGAACGAGGTCATCCCTGACACTTCCAATATCATTTAACAGGTGGGAGACGGGGATAGTATCTTTCTGTACATACCAGAGGTACATACTCCGCTTTTCCGCATATAAGGTATTTAGGCAGGCAAAAAGAATAACCGCAGAGAAGAAAGATAATATCCCTTTTTTATTCATATAAACCCTTGATAAATAAAATTTTTAAAGGGAGTTCTTCATTATACTCCCTAATATTATAAAATTAAAAAAACTTTTTAACTATGCTCCTCCATGAATTTACCATCACATTTTATTCTTTCATTCATTGATTGAAATATATATAATTATAACCAAAAGTCAAGAAAAAACTATTACCTTTCATTATGTATCGATGGAAGATCAGACCCCTTTTTATGCGAAGGTCTGATCTTCATAATTTATTTTTCAAACTGTATGTGATCAATATACACAATACCTTTTGATGCGCCACTTTCATATAATTCAGTCTCAAAACAAAAAGAAATGGAAGCTAACATTGACCATTCAATAAATATGCTATCCAGAGGAATAACCAGTTTCTGCCACTGTGTAGTAATTTTTTTCTCCGGCAGGTAAGTCCAGATATTTTCGGATTTAGCACTGTCACCTATGGTTTCATAGGTTTGATCAGCACCGCCTATCTTAAAATTTTCTCCGCCGTGTTCTCCCTTAACCCATAAAGTCAAACTTTTATACTTCGATACATCTAAATAGTCTTTCCCGGCTTTAACCAGCGTGTAATAGCCACACCAGCCGCCGTTTCCATAAGGACCTCCTTCACCTTTTTTATCAAATCTAAGCTTTAATACTTTTTCATCTTTT
>JAHITG010000404.1 GCA_018817865.1 Spirochaetota bacterium | reverse complement strand
GATTGATATTATTCGGTTGTAATTCAATAGCCCTTTTAAAAGCCAAAACAGCATCATCATTATCACCAAGAAGCATGGAAACTTTTCCCAGATAATAAAATGCTGTAAAATTATGTATATCATCCTTAATTACTTGGAGGAAGACAACTTTTGCTTTTTTATAATCTTTTTTATTATAAAATGCAATACCCTCTTTAATATTTTCAGCCCAAATCTGCGAAACACAGAAAAATATCACTAAAAAAATTAATAATCTTTTTTTCAACTCATCACCTATTCTACAATATATTGAATATTTTTTAATATTCAATAAAATGTTATGCCATACTGTTAAAATCTTCCTCTGAAATGATCTTAATATTTAACTTTTTAGCCTTTTCGAATTTTTTACCGGGATTATCTCCTGCCAGAACAAAATCCGTATTCTTGCTTACACTATCAACAAAATGACCGCTATTCTCTTCGATCTTCCTCTTGATCTCATTTCGAGTATAATTCTTTAATGAACCTGTGACGCATATCCTTAATCCCTTTAATTTACCGCTGATATTTACTGAATATATGATCTTTACACCTGCTTTTATAAATTTTTCAATTACAGCCTTATTTTTGGTATCATTAAAAAAATTATATATGCTCTCTCCTGCTTTAGGGCCTATCTCATGAATATCTGTTAATTCCTCCTGAGAGGCCTTAATAAGTTCATCCAAAGAATGAAAATACTTGGATAAGATCCTTGCTGTATTTTCACCAACATATCGTATTCCTAATGCATTTAAAAATCTGCTGAAAGCGACTTCTTTTCTTGATTGAATGGCTTTGATCATATTAGATGCCAGCTTCTCACCCATCCTGTTAAACTGCAGAAGATCTTTCTCCTGTAAATAATAAAAATCTGCAATATCCTTTATTATCTTATTTTCAGCCAGCTTCTGGATCCATTCTGTACCAATTCCGTCAATATCCATAGCTGCCCTGCTTGTAAAGTGTATCAGATTTTCACTTATAATAGCCGGACACTCCGAATTAACACACCTTGGGATGATCTCTCCTTCCGGTTTTACGATCTTCTTATTGCAGGAAGGGCATTTTTCAGGAAAAGAGAATTTTTTAGAATCCGCAGGCCGCATTGATTTAATGATCTTTATTACTTTTGGAATTACATCTCCGGCCCTTTGAACAATAACTGTATCTCCTACCCTGATATCCAGGCGCTCTATCTCATCAGGATTATGTAATGTTACCCGGGATATGGTTACACCGCTTAATTTTACAGGATTTAAAAGGGCTACAGGGGTTATTGCACCGGTTCTTCCTACCTGAACAATGATCTTTTTCACCAAAGCTTCAGTTTCTGAGGGTTTAAATTTCCAGGCAACAGCCCATCGCGGGGAATGGGACAGCTCTCCCAAAACTTTCTGTTTATTTAGATCATTTACTTTCACTACAAGCCCATCAATATCATATTCAAGAAATAAACGTTTTTTTTCTAAATCCTTATATATTTTGGTAATTTTCTTAGGATCATCAGAAATAATACTGTTGCTTATTTTAAATCCCCATTTTTTTAAATATTGAAAAACATCTGTGCTCTTCACAATATTAAATCGGTCCGGGAGAGATTCTCCGATCCCGTAAATAAAAATACTCAAGTTTCTCTGCGCCGTGATCCTTGAATCCAGTTGACGGACAGAACCCGCAGCTGCATTTCTGGGATTGGCAAAGACCTTCTTTCCCTGTTCCTCATAACTGTTGTTTAATTTATGAAAATCTGTCTTTAACATGATCACTTCACCGCGAACTGCCAGATGAGATGGAATATTTTCTCCTAACAATTTCAGAGGAACCGCTCTGATCGTTTTAATATTATTGGTAACATCTTCCCCTTCGACTCCGTTCCCTCTGGTTGAAGCCTTGGTCAGTAATCCTTTTTCATATATCAATTCTACGGCTAATCCGTCATATTTCTCCTGTAAACAGTATTCAACCTGATCTTCCTCCAGTCCCTTGCTTATCCTGTTATGAAAAGCGATAAACTCCTCTTCATTTAGTACATTATCCAGGCTCAGCATGGGTGAAGGATGCTCAATTGTTTTAAAGGCTTTAAGTGGTTCAGACCCTACCCTCTGTGTAGGGGAATCCGGGGTTCTGATCATGGGATATGTATCTTCAATTTTTTTTAACTTATTGAACAGTATATCATATTCCTCATCTGTTATCACAGGATCATCCAGCACATAATACCGGTGAGAATGTTCATTTAGCATTTCTTTTAATTTCTTGGCCTCAGTTTTAATATCTTGAGGCACTTCAAACAAATTCATAAATAGTATTTTAATCAAATTTAAATGAATGACAAGCATTTTTTTCATTATATACAGGCTTTTCCTTTTAGTATTATTTAACAACCAGTATCTTTTTTTTCAGGATCCCTTTAGAAGTTTTGATCAAAGCAATATAAAGACCTGAACCGACTGACACAGAGTATTTGTTCTTCAAGTTCCAAAGTATGACATTATCTTTTAATTCTTCTTTTCCGAGCTCTGATACGATCTCTCCGGAAATATTATATATCTCTACTTTTAACGGATCAGAACGTATAACACTCTCGTGAAATATAAATTCAACATATCTCTCTTTCTTATCAGGTTTAATGAAATTGTCTGAAATAAATACATAATCAGAAGCAGAGAGAGGAACCGTAAGCAGATCATCATAAAGCATGGAATAATTTTCCTTCGAATCAATAAAAAAGATCGTATAATAATACCGTTTATAATATTCGAAATCAGTTGAAAAAAACGTGTTCTCTCTTCCCTCCTGCCCGGCCAGGCCTGTCATCTGATGGATCAGTACGCCTTCTTCGGGTGTATTTGGGTAATCACCTGTATCAGAAAAACTGCGGATCATGATCTTCTCCAGGTCTATATCCACAGGATTTTTCCAGGTAAAATAGATACCCGAATTGCTGTATGCAACATTAAAAGAAGTAGTTTCCGGAGGAAAGCGGTCATTTATTACCTGTAAAGAATAAGTCTTATTGATATTAGTCCCATTAGTAAGGGTCACAATAGCGTTCAAGTTATAGGATCCTGCTGAATTTACAGTAAAAATATTTGTAAGAGTAAAGATCTGGTCCCCTGCTGTGGCATCGCCGTTAGCTCCGTCATCATACAGCAGTCGATTGGAAACACCCCCGATCGTTGACAGGTCTATATGAACATTTGAAACAGAATTTGTTATAAGATTGACCTTTACGTAAGCTGTTGTATTGTGCCTCCCGTTATTATATAAAACAGCAGGAGAGCAGAAAAAATACTCGATGCCCCCGCTTACCTTTAATTCACTGTTCACCCAGATATTATACCCGTCAGTCTCCAGGTTCACATCCCCGTCCAGCTCTGTATCACCAGCTGTCCCCAGCCGGACGCCTCTGCCTGCGGAAGGTGTGCCGCCGTCAGTCCCTTCAGCCTCCGTGCAATAGATGTAATTAACTGCATTAACAGCCTCAAGGCGATCGATCGCATCCTGGGTTGGATGGCCATATGCATTTCCTCCGGAAGAGATCACGGAGAGATGAGGGTCCAGGGCACTTAAAAAAGGGGCATAGCCATGAAATTTACTCCCGTGATGATCAACCCGGAAAACTTTAATATTACCGTCACCGGTCACCGAAGTATCATTAACCGCATTCATAGTACCATTCTCAATAACATCTGTCGCATCACCGCCGATCCATAGATCAAAATTTTTATACCGCAAAAGGACCACAACACTTGATCCGTTATCACTGGCATCAAGCT
>JAHITG010000403.1 GCA_018817865.1 Spirochaetota bacterium | reverse complement strand
AGTTTAATGAACTGAAGATCCTCCACTCAAAACCCACTTTCTGTTCATAATATAAATTGGCAAAATCAATCTCTTCTTTTAAAATAACTGAATACTTTAGAAGAAGATTTTCAGTAACATATTTACCTACTGACAGTTGTGTATCCACAAGGGGATTAACGGACTTATCCTCATGATCTTCCACTTTATATAATTTTGGCTCAAGTAGTTTTTCTACCAGAGAAGTCTTTATTTTTAAGAGGTCAAGGCCTAAAAACCGTCTTGCTTTCCGCTCTATTGGTGTAACCAGCTTGGATCGATAAGTTGAATAGAAAATTTGAATAAATCCTGTTTTAATAAGCCTGTTTATCTCTTTCTCCTCTTCTACTTCATCCTGGACCCTGTCGCTCACATATAAGGTACTGTCATTGAACAGGAGGAAGATCTCCCTTTGTGTCAATGAAGGTGTAGATGTCAGTTGTGGAGTTAAATTGTTGTATGCACGGCCGTCTACGACCATTGTAATGATATAGTTCTCTTCTCCAAGCTTCGATTCCGCTTCTGCTTTTGCGCTTATCCAGGGAACATTTTCATGATAATGGGATGAGAAGTCTACATTTGCATGAATAATATTAAATGTTGTCCCGAAATAATCCATTGTACCTTTTTCTGCTTCCATCCGGCCTACTACTTTATGTTTACGGCTAAGGTCTCCCCGGAGGTGGTATTTTCCTCCTTCTTTAACGAGAATGTCCATGCCATTTACGTCTTGAAAGAACCTGACATTTTTTCCTGCAATAATATCAATATTAAAATCAATGACCGTATCTTTAAAAAAGTCATTATCTTTTTTATCATTTTCAGATAAAGGCCATGTGAAATCAAAATTATTGGCTGTTAATGTCCCTCCGATCCCTATTTTTTCAGGATTTCCCTTGATCTGCAGATCAGTAATCACTTCACCGATAAGATCGTTTTTACTTCTTTCAATAAACAATCCTCTTTTACCTAATGTCTTTAAAACAAGATCCAGATTTACAATTTTTAGCTTTTCTAACAGAACATCCCCTAATAAAGAAAATTCACCTTTTCCAATAAATCCCTTACACTGCATGATCCTGATAAGATTATTATTAATATTTACACCCAGATCAAGATCCGTCACTTTTTTTATCATATCATAAAATTTCAGGTAAAGGTTATGGCCTGTGATCGATCCGTTTACCAGAGGATTATCGCTGCTTCCTGTAAAAGAAAGCTTTGAACTGATACGTCCTTCAGCTTTTTTGATCAATGGAAGAGCTTCCTCAAAAAACTCAAGATTAAAATTATCCAGTATGAAGTTATAATTGATCTTCTTTTCCACTTTTTTTCCATAAAATTTTATATGACTGTTCTCCAGATCCAGAGCCAGATCAAGGTCCATTCTGTTCTTAAAGAAATTTATATATCCGGTTATTCCATTATTATTGATCTTCGTGATCTTCATTTTATTTTTATGAAAGTATATCTCTTCATCTATATCATCTATTTCAAGATCATTAAAGGCCAGATAGAGAATCTTTAACTTGAGATCAATTGCATCTCCCAGGCAGAACTTCGAATACAGTTTAGTGCTGATCTTGTTTGCATCAAAATCAACGTTACGTGCCACTAAAACCGCTTCACCACAATACATGTTGTTTTCTTTATACAAGCTTTTTATATTGCAGTAGATCTTGCCTTTATTATAATCAAAATTCAGCTTTTTGAATGAAAAATTATTATTCTGATAAATAAATACCGCATATGTCTCAGGGATCTTTAATTCTTTATATTTAAAATTATATATATTCATATCGCCGTAGGTCCTGAAGAGGTTTAAAGAATATTTGATGTTTAAAAATCCGTTAACATTAAAGATCGCGGACTGATAATAAAAATTTTTATTTTTTTTAAAAAAAACATATAGATTAAAAACACCTTTTTTATAGGCGCCTTTAATGTTCATTTTATTCATGGCAATATTGACTTTCTGATCATTTAAATTATAATACCCTGCACCGGTCCAGAGATTTCTGTCCAGTTTTATTTGAATATCATTAAACCTTATCTTATTCTTTACTTTCTTAAAACTAAATGTAGAACTGCCGGACTGCAGTAAATTTCTGATCTTCATATCGCCTTTAAGATAAATATTCTTAATTTTTTTAAAATTACCTTTAGCAAATGCATTTACGATAAGCCTGGTTTTAAAGTCTTCATCAATTATCCTGTTGACTTTTAATATAGCAGAAAAGTCATAATTATTAAAATATTTCACCTGCAAATCCATTTTATCGAAAAGCAGCTGAAAAAAATACTTATTCCTGTCTTCTTTATAATTCAATACGAACTTTCTCTCGATCTTATCATAATCAATAATACCGGATATTGAATTATTATTTATTGATCTGCCTCTTATAATAACCAACTTATTATTTTTTAACACAACCTTATAGTTAATATTTAAATGATCCTTCATTACAGTTGAGTTTAAGTATACTTTCTTTATTTCTTTATTATTCTTAAAATCAATTTCCAGCCTGTTATTTACATTAAAAAAGCTTTTATTTAATTTTAAATTCAGGTCACCGCTTATTCGGGCATCCTCTTGATAATTTAATTTAAACAATTTATACAAACCGTACGATCCAAATTCTCTGAATTTTAAATT
>JAHITG010000402.1 GCA_018817865.1 Spirochaetota bacterium | reverse complement strand
TAGAGGAGTATAAGAATAGGAATCTATATAGACCACCTTATTCATTTTCTCCTGCAGGATCGACTTCAGAACAGACGTCTCCCCTCTGCTCAGGACCATTGAAAGCACATCCAGAGCAAAGAGGTCCTGGCTGCGTATATCTACGGTCTTAAAAGCAAGGGCGATCCTTGGGATCTTAATATCTCCCCGGATCCGGGATACCTTTTTATAACCGGTCTGTTCCGGTTCATCAGGAATAAATGTGCTCTTTAAAAACCGGCGTTCTAAGGAACCGAATTTCCTTTCTATCTCTTCTCTAATATCTTTCGAGTTAAAATCTCCTGCTACGATTATGGCCATGTTATCCGGGATATAACGTTTCTTGTAATAGTCCATGATATTCTCGCGGGTGATCTTTTTAAAGAGATCCGGGAACCCTATTACGGGGAACCGATAGGGGGAAGATTGATAAGAAGAACTGAAGATCAGCCTGTTGAAGAAACGGTCCGGGTCATCCACATTCATATTGATCTCTTTTAAGATAACATTCCTCTCCTTATCCACTTCTTTTGATTTAAATGCAGGCTCAAAGATCAATTCTTTAATAATCGGTATGCACTTTTCTAAATTTTCTGACGGCATGGTAAAATGATAAACGGTCCTTTCAAATGAAGTATACCCGTTCATATCACAGCCATATTTTTTCATCAACCCGGCTATTTCGAGACCGGTTCTCTTTTGAGTATCTGTAAAAAGGAGGTGCTCTACAAAATGGGTGATCCCTGATCCGGGAAGGTCGGATTCATATATACTTCCGGTCTTAATCCATACCTGAAAAGTCGCTAACGGGACTTTATGGTCCTCATCCAATATAACTGTTAATCCGTTATTAAGCTCAACTACTTCCTGTGAAAGAAGAGGGGCTTCTGCTTGAATGATCAGCAAAAGCAGTAAAACTGTTTTTATAAGATTTCTATTCATGACTCTCATCTGACCTTTTTAATAATATAGTTTTTTATTGATCTCTTTGCCGTCAAAACCCTGATGATAAGATAAGAGAGAAAAAATCCGCTGAATCCGATCAAAACCAGGATGCCTTCATCTTTTATCTTCCATAATGTCATTGAAGTAATAAAAAAGAGGAAAAATGAAAGCAGGGGGATAATATAGAGGGAAAAAGCAGCCCCTATCCTGTTATAGTCAATAAATATTTCCACGGTATCACCGGGACGCACAGATCCGTTATTCTTCACTGAAATGACTCTTGTTGAAGAAGAACTTGCAAGGCAGGCCCCGCATTTTGCACAATTTGAATTAGAGGGGATCTCTATCTCTGCGGTCATTTCTTTAATTTTAATTACTTTACCTTGCTCGATCATCTATTATTTTTGAGAAAATCTCATGATGAAATATGGATTTAAGGGCCGGCCGTAACGTCTGATCTCAAAATGGACATGAGGACCCGTGACATTTCCCGTACTCCCCACATATCCGATTACCTGCCCCTGTCTGACTCTCTGTCCGTGTTTCACCTTATAACGCGACAAATGTCCATATCGTGTGGAATAGCCATTGCTGTGTTTTAAAATGATCAGTTTCCCGTACCCTCCCCGGGTTCCCATGAAGATAACCTGACCCGCTTCTGCTGCACGTACAGGAGTTCCGGCAACATTGGCAATATCGATCCCGTAATGGAATTCCATCTTTCTGCTTTTAGGCCCTCTTCTCCTTCCAAACCCGGAGGAGACCCTTCCGATCACAGGAAGTAAAAATCTGCCAAGGATGTTGATCCTCTCCTGGAGCTGATATTTACCATTTGGGATAAAGACATCTTTACCCTCCTCTATAGCCGTCTCTGTCAATTCATTCACATTTAAAATATCACTTTTATCCACTTTAAATTTTTCAGCTACCCCTTCCAGAGTTTCCCCTTCTTTTATCTTGTAGAGAATACCATCCTTATTCGGTATGTGTATCTCCTGCCCCGGCTGAAGAATGTGGCTGTTATTCTGTTGATTCATGCTTAACAATGCATCAATACTTAAACCCGTTTTCTGAGAGATCTGCCAGAGGCTGTCTCCTGCTCTAACCTTATAAAGAACGACCTTTAAAGCAGAATCGATGCTGACCCCTCCTTTTCCGGAGTACTTCTCCTTAAATTCATGTATATCCTCCAGAAGAAGCCGGCAGATCCGGTCATCATCCGATAATTCTTTAATATACTTCCCGTTATAGTCAAACTGAAGAGAGTTGACCATGTTTAACAGGAGTATAAAAACAAGCAGTGCAATGCTGTAAAAAAGGAACCTGTACCGGGAATAGCGCCTCATTAAATAATCCAGCTTGATCCACAGCAGGGTAAGGGAATCCCTTTTAATGATTTTTGAAATTATAACATTTTTTATTGATTTCATCTTAAATGAACTACCTTTCTCATTATAAAAACGTATTTTTAATAAAAAGCTAAATTGCTGTCTTGTCTTATAATATTAAAATAAAAATCTATGTCAAATAAAATTTTTTACTTGAAATATTATTTTCAAACATTATCATTCTGTACTAAAATAAAATGATTAAAATCATATTCGGGAGGGTCCGAGTTCATGATAAATAAAGTCATACCTTTTAAAGGGATCAGATATAATTCCAAAATATCTAAATCCCCTCAAAAATTTGTATGCTGGCCTTATGATATTATTGATAAAAAACAGCAGAACACGTTCTATAAAAAAGGGAAATACAACATTATAAAAGTTACATTGGGAAAAGAGAAGAGAAAAGACACTTCCAGGTCAAATAAATATACCCGGGCAAAGAAGTACCTTGACCGCTGGACCAAGAAGGATATACTCTCAAGGGAAAAGGAACCTGCTTTATATATCTATGAACAGATCTATAAAGTTCCCTTTACCAATGAAAAAAAGAGTGTACATGGATTCATAGGCCTTGTCAAACTCCATGATTATAAAGAGAAGAAGATACTTCCCCACGAAGAAGTATTGAATAAACCTCTGGCAGACCGGTTATTTCTCACCAAAGCGACAAATACTCAAGTGAGTGCCATCTATAGTTTTTATAATGATCAAACATTTACTATAGACAATCTAGTTGAACAATTCATAAAAACGAATAAGCCGGATATTAATTACAGAGAGAACAACGCATTAGAACACCGCTTCTGGATCTTAAAAGACAGCACTCTGATCAATAAGATCACAAGATCTATAAATGAGAAACAGATCTATATTGCTGACGGGCATCACAGATATCAGACAATGCTGAATTATCAAAAATTCTACAGGAAAAAGAATAATATTCCTGAAAAAAAAGATCACCCGGTAGATTATATTATGATGTTTTTGGTTAACTCAGCTCATCAGGGTTTATCCATCCTTCCTTATCACAGGAATCTTTATAATATTCCGGAAATGAAGTTAAAGAAACTACTGGAGCATATAAAAGACTATTTCCATTTAAAGGTATTCACATTTTCAAATGAGGAAGAGGAAAAGAGAGAGAGAGAACGGTTCTTATATCTTTTAAGATCAACCCCAACAGACGTCCATTCATTCGGTATTTATCTAAAAAGAGTAAAAAGATATTTCCTGCTGACCTTAAAGAATAAGGATGCATATCTGAAGATGGCTAAGGTCAATAAATCCGATTTCTGGAAAAGCCTGGATGTCACTATCATTCACACTCTTCTGATCGATTACATACTGCATATAACAGCAAAAGACATCTCTAACCAGATATATATCGATTATACAAAAAGCCATGTTGAATCTTTTGACAAGGTGAACCACAGCAAATACCAGGTTGGCATTATTCTAAATCCGACAAGGATAGACCAGATCATAAAAATTGCGGAACTGAGCGAGAAGATGCCCCAAAAATCGACATACTTCTATCCGAAGATCCTGACCGGATTTGTTATGAATAAAATGGAAGACAGCTTCTGATCCCTTTATCACTTACAAACGCCTTAGATCACAGAATAACGGGATCCGTTAAATAAATACCGGGACTGGTATTATCGTATAATATATCATGAAAAAAAAGAAATCCAGTAAGATATATATTGAATCAAGGTTCACTCTATTCGGTTCTCTGGGGCCTGAGATCAGGGTTAAACTTCCCATGGATTGGACACAGGACCAGATGCCCGGCTTATCCGTCGAAACGTTTATGAAGGCGGGTGCTCATGCGGTCTTCAGGCCATCCAAAATAAAATCAGCTGTATTCTCCCCCTATCTGAGCCTTTTCGCTAAAAATGCCAACCCCAGAATGACGCTGGAAGATCACCGGAAATTTCAGGTACTGGACTTGAAAGATAAGGCAAAGGATTTCAATCTTTTAAGTGAAGCAGGCATAAAGATCAGCGGGCTGCCCGGCTATAAGGTCATTTTTTTAAGCAAGGCAAGAGGCCTTGATATCAAGTGGTTCCAGGTTATGGCGGTCGGCAAGCAGTCCGTATACTATTTTACATTCGGCCATGAAATAAAGAACTTTTCTAGGGTTTCAAAAGCAGCGCTGGACATATGTAAAAAAGTCAGGATAATTGAGAAAGTCAGGCTCAAGCTGCCTGATAATGCTACCACATTGAAACTGATCCGGAGGACCAACAAACTTATCCTGCAGGCAGTCAGGAAAAAAGATTTCTCCCTGCTCTACCGGACCATGGACCCTGATTTTAAAAAGATGTATTCCTCGGATTCATTCCGCATGAGATTCAGGGATTACTGGGAAAAGAAGGACCTCATGGAATCCCTTGCGTCTAAAAAACCGGTCTTTGAATATCCGCCGGCCATAGACCTGAACAATAAACTCAATATCTCCGTTTATTATATTGCTAAGAAGAGGCAGCTTCATTTATTTGAACTGTACAGCTACAGGAACAGAAGGTGGACTTTATATAATATAGCACCTTCGATAAAAGAGATCTGATAAATACCTGGCGGTATTTTTAAAACTTATGTTTTTTAACAGCGGATCGTTCGCTGTTTACAGATCTTTTATTGGAAGAATTCATTTTAAGAAGTTCTGTCCCCCGATAATAGTATCTCAGGATCCTGTAATACTTATAACCCTTTTCAGCCATTTTTTTAGCACCCCACTGGCACAGGCCTACACCATGCCCCCACCCTTTACCTGAAAAAACAAAACCCTTCCCGTTCTTATTCCTGCGGACAGTAAATTTGGTACTTCTGATCTTTTCGATACCCATAATGAGCCGAAACTTATTCCCGGGGATCAAAACGGACTTTTTGGAACCGCTTATTTTCACTTTTACCCATCGGCCGGAACCGCTCCTGATGGCCGGAGAAAACGATCTGATATTTTCAAGGTCAAATCCATGAGCTTTCAATTTCTGAAGTATCTCCTCTTCAGAAAAAGTCTCCTCCCATCTGTAATATTTAGCAGTACTGCAGTAATTGCAGGGGATACCCTTTAAATAGGGCAGATTCTTGCCCCATACTTTTCCGGCATTTTCGGTATGCCCGCCGCAAACGGAATGAAAAAAGGACTGAATAAGCTCATTTTTAAAGACCAGCACTTCACCTGCCGTCTTTACGATCGCCTCATTAAAAACGGGATCTTCATTTATTGTCCCTTTGTAAACCTGTGCATAGGTATTGTCAGTAAGGTCATAGATCTCTCCTTTATTCTTTTCAATATAAAAGTAGGCAAAAGTCCTTGCCGCAACAGTCTGAGCCTTTATCACTTCTATATGCCATTTGGGAGAGATCTCATTGGGAAGGACGCCCTGAATATACTCTTCTACATCCAGATAATTCACCAGATACATCTTTTTATCCCTGGAAATGATCTTCAGCTCACCGTCATATTTATAATCTCCTATCTTAAAATATCCTTCTCCTGTTTTTTTTAAGAAGACAGATGGATAAGAGGCGCTCTTGAAGAGAGTGATCATGTTTTCGGAAAAAGAGACAGGAATTGTAATATCTTTTAATTGCTGTATCATTTTTGAATCAGAATATAGAGAAAACTCTCCTGTCAATTCAATTTTATCCGCCGGTTTTGAGATCAGGATCCTTATGGTCTTTCCGGCATAGACTTGGGAAAGAGAAACAAACAAAATAAAAAAAATTATATGTATTCTTTTAAAAATCATATCCTATGGAAAAAAGACCCTGCCATTTTGATAACGGCAGTAATGTGGAGCCATCCCATGGTGTTGCAAAGTCCAGACGGAATCGTAATACATAGATCCCAAACCTTAATCCCCATCCCAGACCGCTTTTCAGGTCCTTAAATTTATACACCCCATTCACCTTACGCCCGATCTGCCAGCTTTTTGTATCTTCCCATGTACTGCCAAAATCCCAGAAAAAGACTGCTCTTAAATTCTGAATATTAATTGTAACAGGCCACGCGATCTGAATAATATTAATAAACGGGTATCGATATTCGATACTGGCCAGGAACATCTTGGAACCCGAATATTCAGAATAACGGTGCCCTCTTATTGTATTGTATCCGCCAAGATAAAACTTATTCATGATCTTATCCGGACCCCAAACGGAACCGAACTGGCCCATTAGCCCTAATGTATATTTTTTGCTCATTAAAAAATACTGCCTCAGATCAATGAATCCCAGATTATAATCCCAGTCGCCTTTCGTGATCGGGAAGGCTTTCTGAAAAGAGATCCTGCTCCGGAATCCCTTGACCGGCCCGGTAACTCCCCACAGGATGGTATCAAAAACAAAAGCAAGCCGGCCGACATAAAGGTTCGTGTCAAAGCTTTCAATATCCTCGGGAGGAGCATCAGGATCATCGATCTCGGAATGTCGTAAATACTTCATTCCCAGAAGGTCCAGATCAGTTCGGAAGAATTTTGAAAACGGGTAACTCAATTTAAGGTCAACACCATACCTTCTGTAATAGAATTCATCAATAGAATATCCCCCCTCTTCCTGTACATAATAATAATAGAAGTCCTTATAGTGAAAGATCCCAATACCGTAATTTATCCTGTGAGCAAGATAATAGTATACAAATTCAAAATTAAAATTGTTATCTCCTCCTAAAAAATCGGTTGCCAGAGAAAAGCGGTGATCACCCAACAGGTCACTCACACCGATATATGTGAATCCACCGAAACCTGAAACGGAGCTGTAAATAAACCCTCCCATGATCCAGTCCGGAGTGAGGCTGAATCTATATTTATCCTTTTCACTCTCATCCATACTATAAGCTGTTTCAGGAATTGTCTCATTTTTCTTTTTCTGGGTTCTTCCGGTCACTGCTGACATTTCTTCATCAAACTCTTTGGGAACATCCATTATATGGATATCCTGACCTAATTTAAAGAATGTCGTGAAGACTATCTTTTTCCCGTCAGGAGAAAAATCCGGGCTGGAGACGCCGGTAATGACATCGGTGATCTGATACTCCGTATTTGTACTGATCGTCTTTATATTTTTAAATCCGTCCATTCTTTTAATATACAGATTGGGAAACCCGGTCCTGTCTGAATTAAAAACGATCTTGCTGTCATTCCTGTCGATCCTCGGAGACAGGTTCACCCCTTCTGAAGTAACGATCTTGGTGATATCACCGTTTTTAAAATTCATCAGAAAAATATCGCTCTGGCTGGAGAGATATCCGGTATCCCTGTTGGATGTAAAGAGAATATATTCACCTGTTTTATTCCAGCTGGGATATGAATAAAAGCACTTGTCCTTTGTCAGCCTTTTTAATCCGGACCCGTTAAAATTTATCAGATAGAGGTCATTCATGCCGTCTTTAGTTCCGCTGAATACTATTCTTTTATTATCCGGAGATATGGCAGGAGAACTCAATGCATCCAGCCGGGGATTGATCTGTAAAATAACAGTCTCCTCTTTAAAGTCATAGATATTGATGTTATCATAAGCACCGGATTTGGAAATAAATACCAGATACCGGCCGTCACGGGACCATGAAAGAGCATTCTCCCTGGAATGCATCTCTTCAAAATCTCCCGTAGTACCGCTTTTTACAATAATATCCAATTCCTCACCTGTCTTTGCATCCACAAGGATAATGCTCATGTAAATATGTTTATCCGTTAAAAAAGCAATTTTTTTATTATCCGGAGACCAGGCCGGTTTCAAGTTATACAAGCTGCCATCGTTAAAATGATCCGTTATCTTCTTAGAAAAATCCTCGGGGTATTTCTTATTTTTCACAAGAGGCCAGTATCTCTTCCGTAAATATTTAACAAAATCTTCATGAACCTTATAATGAGGTTTCCCGATAACGATCTTAAATGAATGAAAAAAATCCCTGGTCCGCGCAAAGACTTTAAAGATATCTCCAACTTTATCCTTCCCGTAAGTGGTCGTTAAATAATAAAGGAATGCCTGTCCCTGTTTATAGATCATAAAATATTCATGACTCCGCAATGACCACAAGTCCTCCAGCCTCTGCATGGGAATGATCATATTATTGATAGTAGCATCCCTCATAAAGAGGTCTACTTCCGGGCCCCAGCCCAGGGAACAGAATTCGGAGCAACCTTCCATGAACCAGAGCGGCGGCATATACATGAACTGCCGCGTAAAGACAGACTCCCAAAAATCACCCATCAGGATATTCAGCTGGAATCCGTGGGTAAGTTCATGATGGAGAACATGACGGTAATCGGCATAAGAGCCTGTAAAGGGAACCACGATCCTGTTCTTAAAGAATTCGGTAAAGCCTCCCGTTCCTTCAGAGATCATCTCCAGGATCACATTGGACTGCTCAAAATCATTATGGCTGTTGTAAATAATGATAGGGAAGATTCGTGTTAATTCAAAACGAAATTTATCTGCATTAGCTGCTGCGGCATCCTCCAGGATGATGGAAGTCTCTCTGGCAAGCAGTTCCTGCCCTTTATTATAATAAATATTAAAATGGGCCGTCTTTATCACGTCCCAGTCAAAAGTATGATATTGTACCTTATTCTTTCCAAACGAAAATAAACTGGAATATAGCAACAGGATTAGAAGACATGGCAGAAAAACTTTATTTGCTGATTCGAAACCCATCCTCAGAGCTTGTCTGTTCAATGGGTTTCTCTTTATCCATATTTTCAATATTTTCCGACTCCTTCCTCTCATTGATAAAAGTTTTATCTGCTTTTTTCGCGGCATCTTTTTTTTCATCGTCTTTAAGATTCTGAATTTCAATGTCCTTCGATAAGGCAACAATATCACTGGTCATGCTTTTAAACTGTTCGTTCCTCCGCTCGATCTTTTGTGAATACCACTGCATTCCGAATGACCCGACCAGAAATAATAATAAAGTAAAAAGTAATATCAACAGTATTTTAATAAATCCGGGCAGAGCAAGAAACTGCCTCCCGGCCGCAGTAATAAATGTATACCCTCCATTCCAGTTCTTTTCAATATAAAATGAAAACTGTTCTGACAGCATTACATCTTTTTTTATTTTATAGTCCAGGGGGAAATTGAATACAACCTTATCCTGTTTCTTCAAGAGGACCACTGTTCCTTTATTCTTGGCAATTTTTTCAAACAGTTCCGATAATGAAAAATCGATCATTAAAAATCCGACATTCTCATCAACTATATTGTTTATAGGATTAATGATTGAAATAATAAACTCGTTGTAAGTATAATCATAACTGATATCACTTATATAATACCCCCTGGAAAGTGAATTAAGGAACCACTCTTTGCTTAGATTCTGATTTATTATATATTCTTCCACCTCGCTCGTGAGGACAATATTATAGAGGAAGTTGAATATGGTAATACTTCTGATATCACCAAAGTTCTGCTTATAAAGGTTCAGATGCTTAAAGGAATCCATCAGAATGTTATGGTTATCGGACTGTATCAAAGAGCTTTGAACTATGGTATCAGAAGATATGGTCCTGGTAGTCTTTACTTTGTTGTCTATAAAATTATTAAAGATCTCAAAATTGGCATTTGCAATTCTTTTCAACTTCTGAAGATAGAGGAAATTTAAAATACCGGTTATTTTCAACCCGTATACAAAGATCAGGACGCAAAAAAAAATTATTCCAAGCTTAAAAAATT
>JAHITG010000401.1 GCA_018817865.1 Spirochaetota bacterium | reverse complement strand
GTATGATATAATGGTTATACTCTATCAGCAGATCCAGTGTATATCCTACGATCCCTTCATTGGAATTTTCAATGGGGACCACTCCGTAATCGATCTGGCCGGTCTCCAGTTCGGTAAAAATATCACTGAATGAAATGAGAGGGATATATTCGGACTGTGTTCCGAAGATATTTTCCGCTGCAATATGGGAAAAAGTGCTTTCAGGTCCAAGGTATCCGATCTTTAAATATTTTTGAAGCTTCCGTGATATTGAGAACATTTCACTATAGATCTTGATCAGGCTTTTTTCGGGAATATAATTTTTATTCATTTTCAGCATATTCTGAATAATGGATTCTTCACGTTTGGGTGAGTAGATGTTCAAATTATTGGTATTCTTCAGCTCTTTAACGGATTTAACGATATCAAGACGCTTATGCAGTAAATTCAGTATTTCCTGATCGATGGTATCTATCCGGTTGCGCAGATTTTGAATATCCGGTTTTTTTGTCATATTATATTAAGGCCTTTTCAAATTCTCTGATGGAGGTCCTTACCTTGGGTATGATCTCCTGGGTGGTCTTTCTGTCAATCTTGAACTCCTGGAATATTTTCCTGTCGCGTTTATAGAAACTGCCGTCCACACCCAAACCCAGCTTGGCGTCATAGGCTATCATGTCAGCTATATGGATCACCTTTACGTACAGTCCGTTTTCGGGAAACGCTTCATCAGGAGTATGATGGTGTTTACTCACATCAACGAAGAGCTCCGGCAGTTTCCAGTACCGGGCCAGTTCCGCTCCGACATCACAGTGATTGAACCCTAAGACCTCTCTTTCCGCAATATCAAAAGAGATCTCTCTCATCTTGACAAGGGTGGCTATTGATTTATTATACTTCTCCAGTGTTTTACTTAACACGATCTTACCGATATCATGAAGCAGTCCTGCAACAAAGAATTTTTCTGTATCCTGATAATTATGTATTTTGGTGATCAGAGTCGCGCTGACCGCCGTGGCCAGGGAGTGTTTCCACAGGTCCCCTTTGGAAAGGCCGTATCCGTCATACTGCTGGTTAAGGGATTTAAATGCTGATGCGGCAATAACAAGACTCTTCAGGGTGTCCAATCCCAGGATAATAATGGCTTCAGATAAAGTTACGATCTCTCTTGAAAATCCGTAATAAGCCGAGTTTGACATCTTCAGGACCTTTGCGGTCAGCATCGGGTCCTGGCTGATGATCTCCTTGAATATATCCGGATTTGAATTAGGATTTTCGATCTGCTCGAGAACTTTATTTACAATATCAGGAAGAGTGGGCATGTTTTCGGCTTCAGCCAGGATCTTCTTCCATAGTAATCTCGATTTTTCCTCATTAAGAGACTCATTCAAAACTTAACTCCTTTATCTCTTTAAGTGTCGGCAGTTCTTTGGTACTTTTTAAACCAAAATATTCGAGGAATTCTTTGGTAGTACCGTATTCCATCGGATTGCCCGGTACTTTTCTCCTTCCCATCACTTTAATGAGTCTTTTTTCCATAAGGTCTTTAATGGCATTATCACAGGAAACGCCCCTGATATCTTCTATCTCTGATTTAATAATAGGCTGTTTGTATGCGATAATAGCCAGTGTCTCCATTGATGTTTTTGAGAATTTTTGCTGGTGACGTGATTTATAATAGCCTTTCAGGAAATCCGCATACCTTATGCTGGTAGACAGTTTTAGTGTATTGGCATATTCATTTATCTGTAATCCTGAAGAGTGCTTTTCATAGGTTTCTTTCAGCTCATTTATGAGTGCTCTTACTTCTTTTATCTCCATGTCGAGCAGTTCCGAAAGCCTTTTAACCGGTATCGCTTCGGATTCAATAAAGAGTATCGCCTCGATCAGTCCTTTATAATAAGCTTTATTCTTTGTTTTTGGAGTTTCCATCTGTTTCTTCTCTTTTTAATATTTTTATATCGCCGAATAATTTATGCTGTTTGACAAAAATAAATTTCTGCTTTACCAGCTCGAGGATGGCTAGAAAAGTGACGATCAGCTCCCAGAGTTTGTGATTTGCATCAAATAAAGCTGAAAAAGCGATTTCTGATTCATAGTCAAGTTTTAATAGGATCTCTTCGATCTTCATGCTGACAGTGATCGTCTCCGGCATAATATATTCATTCTTTTCTGTCCCTGTTTCGCTTAGAAGCTTGTTGAAAATATTGATCAGATCAAACAGGTTGATATCCACCCAGTTCTCGGTATCTTCAAAGTCGAAAACGATCTGGTTTTTCGGACGGAAAAAAATGTGTGATTGCGTATTTTTCAGGTCTTCCATATCCAGGGAGGCATTCTTGAATTTCTGATATTCCAGAAGCTGCTGTACCAGTTCGGTTCTGGGATCTTCAAAATATTCTTCTTCAATATCAGACTGTACAGGTAATAGTGTCTTCGATTTAATATAAATTAGATTGGCAGCCATAATGATAAATTCAGCAGCGAGGTTGATATCCAGTTTCTTCATCAGGCTGATATATTGCAGGTATTGTTCCGTTATCTCATGTATGGGGATATCATAGACATCTACTTCTGATTTTCTGATCAGATAGAGGAGCAGATCCAGAGGCCCTTCGAATTTTTCAAGCTTAAATATGTGGCTCTTATCTTCATCCTCGATCACGGACTTGTATTCGTTTCTGTAATCTTTCAACCTGTTACCATTCATAATCCATCCCTGTTAACCTGTAAATCTCCTTTATGTGTTTTATAGCCACTTCGTTTGCTTTCTTATTATTATCAATAATAGTTTTATTAATAAAATCCATATTTTTTTTATATTTTTCTTTTTTATCCCGGTAACCAATAAGCTCATGGTTAATTGTATCAGCGATCTCCTTTTTGCACTGTACGCAGGGGCGTGTCCCGTCCTTACATCCTTTAGCTGTTTCCTTCTTTTTGGCTTCATTTATAAAGATCTTGTAGAACGGATATACAGTGCATTTTTCAGGATCACCGGGATCATCTTTGTATACTTTGGCCGGATCCGTAATGAATTTTTTTAGTTTTTTTTCCAGTACTTCCGGTGTGTCAGAAAGATAGATGGCATTATCATAACTTTTGCTCATTTTTCGGCCGTCGATCCCTGCTATCTTCGGGACTTCGGTTAAAAGAGGTGTGGGCTCCGGAAAGTAGTCTTTAAATATACTGTTAAATTTTCTTGTGATCTCGCGTGTTATCTCCAGGTGCGGGATCTGGTCCATTCCCACAGGGACCTTGCTGGCTTTATAGAGGAGGATATCCGCTGCCTGAAGTACCGGATACCCCAGGAATCCGTAATTGTTCAGGTCTGTATTTGTTAATTCCGTTTTTTTTTCTTTAAATGTGGGATTTCGTTCCAGCCATCCAAGTGGAGTGATCATAGACAGGATCAGATGCAGCTGTGTATGGGCCGGGACCGCAGACTGAATAAAGAGGACACTCTTTTTTACATCAATACCGCAGGCTAGAAGGTCCATATAAATATCCATTACATTATCATTTATCTCTTCTGCTTTACCCGAATGGGTGGTAAGAGAATGAAGGTCTGCGATCATATAAAAACATCTGTATTCTTCCTGGATCTTGACCCAGTTCTTAACTGCACCGATATAATTTCCCAGGTGTAATTTTCCCGTAGGCTGGATCCCGCTGAGTACTGTTTCCATATTTACTCCCTGTATTAGAATGGTTCCCTTAAGATTTTCGATGAACCCTGAGGAATTTCTTGTTAAAGAAATTTCACGGGGTAAACGGTTTAGAGGGTATAAAAGGGAACTTCAAGGATAATACATTTAAACCTTTTACCCCCTTATATAAATATATTCATCAGATTGGATACTATAATATCAATAAAGCTTGTTAAATTAAAGATTAAAATTAGTATTAAAATAATTATTCCTATTATTTCAAACCGGTGATATCCCGGATAAAAGATTGAAATCACCCTTCCGGCTGACAAGGGAATGAATGGCAGGAAATTAAAGAAAAAATAATTAAAATTGAATTTAGTAATGGTGAAGAACAAATTATAAATAAATCCGTCCGGTTGGGGCTTGTATAATATGATCAGTAACAAGAAGAGAATGGCGGCTATCAGATTAGCAGCCATACCTGTAAGTATGACGGTCACACTGTTCAAGACGGGATTTTTGAAATTCCGTGAATCAAAAGTAATACTTTTTGCCCACCCGAAACTGAATAGGATAAAACAGATCAACCCCAGTTTATCAATAAAAAGGAAGGGATTGAATTTGGAAAGGCCGGAATCTGAAGGAGTTGAATCTCCCATCCTTATAGCCATGAAGCCCTGGAAAAATTCATGAATTGTTATAGTGAAAAATATAGCAGGGATTATTATCAGTAATTCTCTAAGGGCATCTATTAAGGTGTTTATCGTCATGTGTTCTATCCGTCAGAAGTGATCCGGTTCTTCCCTTTGTTCTTTGATTTATATAAGGCATCATCGGCTTTTTTGATCAACTCTTCTTTTCTGATCATTTTCCCGTGTTTAAGAGAACTGATCCCCATACTGCATGTAACAAAGACTTGATCATTATTCAGGAGGAACTCATGACCTCGGATCGATTCCAGTATCCTTTCAGACAGATGCATGGCTCCTTTCATATTGGTTTCAGGCAAGATGAGAAGGAATTCATCACCGCCGTATCTGATAGGAATATCTATGCTTTTTCTGATGCTCATTCTGATGATCCGGCTTATTGTCTTAAGGACAATGTTTCCCGCAGGATGGCCATAGGTATCATTTACTACCTTGAAGTTGTCAATGTCGATCATGATGACACAAAGGTCATGGGCATGCCTCTTGACCCGGGCCATCTCTTTATCAAGTACGGTCTGGAAATAATGAAAATTATAAAGTTGTGTCAGGTTATCAATGATCGCCCAGTTATACAGCTGACTGTGCTCTATTTTTGATACGGCAAGCTTGGATATTATCGAGACAATATAATAATCAAATTCATCAAGATTTTTATTTTTTCTTTCATTAGCGACTTCGATCACTCCGAAGATGTTATCACGGATAATGATGGGAATGCTGATGATAGAATTGATCTTTAATCCGATCTTCTGATCAACAATGCCTTTATATATCTTTCTATCCAGTTTTTCCAGGTGGATAGGTTCTTTTTCTTCAAGGGCAATACCGCAGACATCTTCACCGGTCTTTATCGTGGTCTCTTTAAGTTCAGAATAAAAATCGTAAGGAAAAAGTTTTTTGTTTTTATAGACCATTACAAAACTCGGATACAGCTTTTTATTGTCTGCCTGGTAAAAATAGAGTGTCACTCTGTCTGCTCCGATCGATTCAGCCGTAAATCCGAGGAACATGGACTGGAAGGCATTTCTGTCTTTAAATTCCAGATAATTCAACAAGTCTGCGAATTCCCTAACAGCAATAATTCCTTTTTCTCTTGAATTGGTCTCCTCTTTCTGGTGATCCAGCTGAAAGATAGCGTTGAGCTGAAGAGAGTAGTAGTTAAGTATTTCTTCAATATGATCTACGTGGTCCGGGATAGTGTGATACTTGGATGAAAGGATAAGAAAATGGACTTTAAAACTGCTGTTATCTGAAATTATCTCGTAAATGATCTCACTATAATTCTTGTTTCCTTTAATAAAAGAATTATGTTCATGGATCTTTTTATTAAAGACTTCATTAAGTGTATTGTTCTCATGTAAAGAGTATGTATAATGGAATTTATATTTCTTATTGAAAATATATACTGAAAAATTGAGATCCTTTTTTATGAGATCATTGAGGTAGGTGAATGTATACTGAGTCAGGACCTTGGCATTAGTAATAGATGGGATCTTGTCAATAAATTTTCTATTTTTCATATTCTTTTATCTTCCTGACATAACTCTTTATATCTTTCTGGATAAAAAGATCATTACCTATCACCAGGATGTCTGCTCCGGCATCAATAAGCTGTTTGTAATTAGATAATCCGGCTCCTCCGTCCACTTTGATCTTATTGTTTGTCTTCTCATGAATGATCATCTCTTTCAGCTCTTCGATCCTCTTAAAAGAATTTTTAATAAATTTCTGTCCGTAAAATCCGGGTTCAACGCTCATTAAGAGTATATGGTCCACATGAGGCAGGATATCTTTCAGTACCTGCACACTTGTAGTCGGATTAATGGAAATGCCGGCTTTACATTTATGTTCCCTGATCTGCTGACTAAGACGTATGGGGAAATGTGTCGTTTCATAATGAAAAGTCAGGATGTCACTGCCGGCTTCTATATATTCTTTCACATAGTGCTGCGGATTTGTGATCATTAAATGGGTATCCCCTCTTAAAGAGGTCATTTTTTTTATGGACGAAATAAAACTCATTCCAAATGTCAGGTTGGGGACGAAATGTCCATCCATTACATCAAAATGGATATAATCCACACCTGCATCTTCGAGGCCCTTTATCTCCTTTTCCAAATGCAGGAAATCCGCGGCTAAAATCGATGGTGAAATTTCTACTGTCACTCTATATCCTTTTCTATGAACAATTCATCATTAATATAGATTTTTTGAATCCCATGTCCATAAATTTTTACAGGTAACTGTATTTTATTTGAAGAGGAAATGATGTCATTGAATACGGTTCTATCCGTATCCTTATTATCCGTGACCAGTATCTTGAGGCGGGCAGTGTTATACTTATCCGGGAGTTTAAATTCGATCATGTGGGAATTAAGGTCATATCCGTCTGTTCCTTCCAGCCCTTCTGTCCCTTTCGGCCCGAGGCTGATCACCAGCTTGATCTTTCTGCCTTTTTTTACTTTTTTCTGTTCTGTAATTGACTGGTAGGCAACAATTCCGCTGTGTATATTATTGAAATTCTGCAGCTCAATATCTACATTGAAACCCAGTTTGTTTAAGGAATAATAAGCTTTGTAAAATTCAGCATTAATGACTTTTGGAACCACCATGGTCTCTTTACTGCTGTTTAAAGAAAAAATTATAATAAGTGTTGTGATACCGGTGACAAACAGGTATAAGAAAAAGAATAAAGACATCTTCTTTATTGAATTGAAGACAGAAGGATAATTCACCGGTTCGGTCTTCAGTTTGCCTATCTGTTTAAATATTTTTTTAAGATTATAGAATTTTATCTTCAACATATGTAAATTTCTCCTTTATCCTTAATTTTACTCCGTTTAAAAAATCAGAATAGTTCAGGATCTTTTTATTTTCTTTCTGCAAACGAAGGATCTTTAAATATCCGGTTCCTGTTTTAATAACAATACCATTTTTTCTGTCTGCCGCTGCAACTTCACCTGGTTGAAAAGACCCATCTCCGATATCATTGTTAATAATTTCTGCATGATAAATTTTAATGATCTGATCATTATGAATTGTCCTGGCATCAAGTCCTCTGATGAGATTATAAATATCCTGCGAGCTTTTATTCCAGTCGATATAATGATCCTTTTGAGTGAATTTCCTTGCATAGAAATTTTTTACTGTATATGGATCCGATGGTTCCCGAATAAAATTTTCGTTGCCTCCTGCAGTAAGCCTGGATAGACTTTTTTCAAGAACAGAGACAGCCAGGGTTGACAGGTTCCTGTACAGGTTGTCGTACGTATCGCCCGAATTTATCTTTATCTTTTCCTGATAAATGATCCTCCCTGAATCGATCTTGTTTGTAATGATGTGTGCGGAAACTCCGGTATACTCTTCACCGTTTATAAGAACCCATCTTATGGGGGATGGCCCTTTGTATCCCGGTAACAGGGAAGGATGTACATTAATGGCATTTTTTTTTGGGATCTGTAAAAATTCTTCAGGTAATATTTTACCATAAGATACATCGATTATCAGGTCCGGCTGAAACGATTCGATAGCACTGATAAATTTACTGTCTCTCAGATCATTTGGCTGGAAATAATCTATTCCATTCTTTATAGCATATTCTTTTACTTCCGGACTTTTTATCTTTTTTCCTCTTCCATACGGTTTGTCCGGTTGAGTGATGATCGCCTGCAAATCATGTTTTAAATGTATTGCTTCCAGTGATGGTATAGAAAATTCCGGTGTGCCTGAAAATATAACCTTCATTTAATGATTATCCTTGAATATCTAATATTGTTACTCGATAATGTTATTGATCTCGTTTATTTTATCTATAAACAGAATACCATTCAGATGATCGATCTCATGCTGAACCACGCGGGCAGCCAGATCATAAATTTTTTTATGAAAGTATTCTCCATTTAAAGTGTATCCTTCTACTTCTATCCAAAAATGTCTTTTAACGGTTCCTTTTTTTCCCGGAACAGACAAACATCCTTCAATATCCTCTTCTGTCCTTCCTGACATGGAAAGGATCTTTGGGTTTACCAGTGTGATCTTAATAGGTTTAATAACGGGGTCATCGGTGCATTTTGTAATATCTATTGTAATGACTCTTTTTTTTTCTCCAATCTGAATGGCAGCCAGTCCTATCCCGTCATGTTTATGCATAATGTCTTCCATCAGACTACCCAGTTCTTTTATCTGGCTGTCGATATTTTTTACTTCCTCAGAAACGGACCTGATCAGTGAATCCTTAAAGGTTATTATCCTGTTCCTCTTTTTTTTCATGAATGTTAATATAATCCCGCAATAAATAATTTCAAGTAAAATTTATTTTGACTTTTGTTTTAAAATATATATACTTGTGACCAAAATGTGATGGTGACATAATAAGAGAGTCGGGGGACTTATATTACTGACGAGAAACAGGTATGGCAGAAAAGAAATGTATATTATTAACCAAACATAAAAGACTTCATACAGCTTTATCCCAGGCTATAAAACAGAAAAGACTTCAATGTGAGACGGAAATCTCTTCCTTAAGCAATATAGACCATATTGCCAGAATGATCAAACTCACAAAGAATACTTCCTTTTTAAGGGATGCCTACAGTGAATTTTTAAAGCAAAACAACAGTACACCTCTCTGTGTTATCCTTGATTACAGGATCGATTTTGGACTGCCGATACAGATGGATCCTGATCAGATGAAACTGGTTCGGACCTTTCTTATTTCAAGCCTCATCGTGAACGATATGACCGACTTGGAATATAATTTAACAAATATGATCTTTGTCGGTTCGCCGGTCCATTTAAAGCATTTTGAAAAATACAAGAGTGAACCGGAATCGATCTTTAAAGGAATCGAGACAGATACTCAAAAATTGAACCTGCTTCTGGAAAAGATCAGAAACAATAGAGAAGAGGCCCGGAAATATTTTTATTTTGATTACCTTATAATTGATGAGAGGAATGATGTCTTTCCTGCGGTAAAAAAGCTGGAAGAGATCATTGAGACGATCCATATAAACAAGCAGAAGCTGATAAATAAAGAAAAGACAAAGCACCAGACTGAGATAATATCCGGACAGTATGATGCTGCCAAAGTTTTATATAAACTATCCGCTTTCAGACTGTATCTGGAGGGGAAGATCTATAACATAGAGAACAATCCTAAATTTGATAAATATGAAGAGAATATTATTTATATTATTGGCCATTATGTGCATAACAACTGTAATGAGGTCAATAAAAAGATAGAGAAGTTCATTATTGAGTATCTTCCGAAATTACGAAAATTGTCTCTGGATACTGATATTAATATCAGCCTGAACAGCCATACTATTATTGACGGTGGAGTTACACATGGATTAAATATCTTGTTATCAACAAAACTGAAAGATTTTAAAAATATTCGGTTGATCACCTCACCGGTAAATTATTCTAAAATGGAGAGATCCCCGGGATTCATTTTCTTAAAAAATTATATTTTTAAAAAATTATAAGAATGTATCCATTATTTATTGGTTAAACGGCAACAGCCGCTTAAGAGCTTATTCACCTGCTTTATTATTTCAGGTATGCTTATGGATATGTAAATAAACTTAAAGGAAATTTGATCCCTTGTTTAAGGTTTGATATGAAATCATTTAGAAAATATTTGTGGTTCAATACTTCAGGCCGAAGAGACTATATTAATATTACGCGGGAAGTTTCAGCCTGTTTAAAAGAGAGCAAAATTCAGGAGGGCCTCTGCCTTGTGAATGCCATGCATATTACTGCCAGTGTATATATCAATGATGATGAAAGCGGTCTGATACAGGATTACGATGACTGGCTTGAAAAATTGGCGCCTCATGCTCCCGTGGACCAATACAGACACAACCGGACCATGGAGGATAACGGAGATGCTCATCTGAAGAGGCAGATCATGGGCCGTGAAGTGGTCGTTGCTGTTACGGAAGGGGAGCTGGACATGGGCCCCTGGGAGCAGATCTTTTACGGTGAATTTGACGGAAGACGAAAGAAAAGAGTATTGGTTAAGATCATTGGAGAATAAAGACTGATATGAGAATATTGATACTTGCAGACATACATTCGAATTTAGAAGCATTAAAAAAGGTTCTTTTCTATATAGAGCAGAAGAAGATCGCTATCGATAAATATTATGTGCTGGGGGATATTGTCGGATACGGCCCCTTTCCCAATGAATGTGTTCAATTGATCAGAGAACTTCCGGATCACAAATCCATTCCCGGGAATCATGAATGGGCGGTCACGGGAAAGGTCGATACGCAGTATTTTAATGCACATGCCAGAGAGGCCATTGCATGGACAAGGAAGATACTTAAGAACGATCATTACATTTATTTAGACGGGCTTCCATTAACTGAAAAACTGCAGTCTGATGGATTGAAATATCTTTTTCTGCATGGCAGTCCTGAAAATAAGATAGAAGAATACATATTTAACACATACATGGCAAAGCGCAATTTCAACTGTTTTAAGGAAAACATCTGTTTTTTTGGCCATACTCATATGCCTATTCTGTTTTTAAAGATGGAACACAAGATCGAGGCCATCCCTTTAAATGATGGTGATGTTGTCGAACTGAAAGACGAATACAGATATTTGATCAATGTGGGCAGTGTCGGACAGCCCAGAGATGGCGATCCGCGTGCAAGTTTCGGGATATTAGATACAGAAAGAAGAACTGTCCTGATCAAACGTCTTGATTATAATATTAAAAAAACTCAGAAACATATTATAGATTTTAAACTTCCAAGGGGATTAGCTACCCGGCTTTCAGACGGGCGATAGTAAGGATAGGCGAACTTAAAAATACTTGACTATATAAACAAATCAATTATTATTCAGCATAATTTATGAATCAGGAAGATTCTCCCAAAAAGATAATCAGGATGAAAGAGATCATGCGCTTGTTCTTTAAATATGAGGTGGATGTGCTTCCTGTAGTTGATAAAAAGGATAAATTTAAGGGATTCGTCGACAAGAACCTTGTTCTCCAGGATGCCACGGATTCAACCTTTATCGAAAAGCCCTTTTCAAAAG
>JAHITG010000400.1 GCA_018817865.1 Spirochaetota bacterium | reverse complement strand
GCATATATGTCTGATGTAAACAACCCTGCCAGGACAGGAAATACAGTTAAAAGGAGTATTCCCTTTCTTTCAATTGGTTTTTTGTTTGCCCATAACAGGAGAAAAGTCCACCCTGCCATGAGAGTTGCTCCAAGGTACATGGCATATTTATATGAAGCACCCGGGATAAAGTTCTCCACTCCGAATAAGGCCAATCCCAGTTGCGGGATCACCATGGGAAAGACCATGAACCCGTCCAACACAGCCCCGGTAATATAGCAGACCCTTAATAATGTTTCTTTTTTTTTCATTAAATCCTCTTTTATTTATCCGGTTTTTCTTCATTTAATGCAATAATGATCGATTTTCCGATTTCATTGATCGGAAAAGGATCACTGTCTTTAATGTTCAGGCAGGCCTTGCCGGATTTGATCTGCGGATATTTATCTGTTACGTTCTTTATTAGTTTTGCATTACAGAAATAAATAGATAAGTAATTCTTCTGGCTGGCCATAGAAACCCGGTTCCCGTTATATTCGAAGGTCGGCATCTTATACTTCATGCTCTCTGATGCATCAGGAAAGACGGAGTGAACAAAATTCCGTATGTCATTGATACGGGTTTTTCTGATCTCGGGTAAGTTGGAGATGTAGAGATAAACAGAATTCATAAGCTCCCCTTTAACTCTTTAAATACTCTACAATAATAACATAGTAAAACAATATTTCTATTAATTTTTTAAGTTTTTTAAAAGTTTTTTTCCCGGATCCAGAAAGAGCATTTTCAGCCAGCCCCGTTTGTCTTTATCCCACCTCCATGGATAGGGGAATATCGTAACTATGGAATAATGAAGATGGGCCGGGGTATTGATCGCATTTCCGGTTTTACCTACCGTTGCAATGATATCACCCTGTGATACTATTTTTAATATGCCGGTTCGAAATTCATTCAGATGGGCATAGTAATGCAGACGCCACTTTGGCCCAAGAATGATGAGGACATTACCACCCTTCTTTAAGATCCCTTTAAAGAGTACGATCCCGTGGGTTGCAGAGATGACCGGTTGACCTTTAGATGCAAAGATATCGATCCCGGCATGTACCACTGATCTTCCCCATGGATGTGCCCAGAAGGTTTTGTGGTTCCATGAATCTTTTGTAGCATTCTGTACCGGTATGACCATTGATTCAGGAAGCAGAAATCCAATGAGCAGGAAAAAGAGGATCACAAGTAATACTATTTTAGTATTCTTTCTCTTTTTCATTTGACAGGAATGCACTGAGGTGAATTTAATCGGCAATCTTTGAACAAATAGCAATATTTTTTACATACTGATACAAGCATTAGCATTACAGGAACTTCGATCAGGACCCCGACCACGGTGGCTAGTGCTGCTCCGGATGAAAGCCCGAAGAGCATGGTGGCCGTTGCGATGGCTACTTCAAAATGATTGGATGCTCCGATCATGGCGGAAGGAGCTGCATCATGATAGGAGAGCTTTAATATCCTTGCCAGGATAAAGTAGCCAAGTATGAATATCAAGATGGTCTGTATAAATAGCGGTACTGCGATCCAGAATATTGTAAGAGGATTTTTTATAATAACCTCTCCCTTGAATGAGAACAATAGAATTAATGTAGCCAGGAGAGCAGTGAGGCTGACAGGTGTTAACCGGTGTAAAAATTTTGTATTGAACCATTCCATACCTTTGTGGTTGATGATCCATTTCCTTGAAAGATATCCGCAAGCTAACGGGAGGGCTACATAGATCGTAACAGAGAGCAGGATCGTTTCCCATGGAATAGGCATGGCATTCACACCAAGGAGGAATCCGCCGAGCGGGGCATAAAGGAAAAGCATGGTGAGAGAGTTTATAGCGACCATTACCAGTGTAAGGCCGTCATTCCCTTTTGCCAGGTAGCTCCACATAAGGACCATGGCCGTGCAGGGAGCGATCCCCAGAAGGATAGCACCGGCAATATAACTCCTCCAAAGTTCAACCTGCTGTCCGCTTTTAATGATCTCTGTCCCCGGCAGGAAATCTTTGAACAGGTGCCCGAGGAAGAATGATGCGATCAGATACATAGTAAAGGGCTTGATCATCCAGTTGATGACCAGTGTTAATCCTACGGGTTTAGGAGTTTTTGCTGCCTTTACTACTTCCGAAAAATCGATCTTGACCATAATAGGATACATCATAAAGAAGAGGCAGATGGCAATGGGTATGGAGACGTTATATATTGATAAAGAATCCAGTTTAATCGCTACACCGGGAGCTATTCGTCCTAAAAAGATCCCTGCTCCGATACAGAGCAGTACCCAGAATGTCAGATATCTTTCAAAAAGGGACATCTTTTTCTTCACTACCATTCCATTTATCCTCCCGTGATCTAAAATGAATCATATTGGTTTTAAAAATATATCTTGTCAGTTATAGAAGATCCTAAGAAAAAAAGATCGTATTATTTTAAATACTGGTAAATATACATTACTTATTATAATTTAGTTTTCAATAATTTTTTTTTGAAATCTCATGATTTGTTGACAATTTGTTTTATTTTTATATTATTAATTATTAGAGGCAAAACAATGCATGATATAAATAAAAGAAAGCATGGCCGTATTGAAAAAAAAATTCTTGTATGGTATCAGACTACCTACAGTAAAGGGGATTTCTCTTTTGGAAAAGAAGTTTCCGTTGACATTAGTGCGGGCGGTATTCAGATGGAGATGGAAGATATCGATTCTCCCGGCACGGAACTTATGATGAAATTCCAGGTACCGAATCATGCCAGAGTGATCGAAGCAAAGGGAGAGGTTGTCTGGACCCGTCGGCTGAATGCAGAGAAATATTTAGTCGGTGTCAAGTTTATAGAAATATCGGAATTTGAAAGAGAGATCATAAACAGGATGGCTTCTTCAGGATAACTATAGTTCTAAATAACATGAAAAACTTTTTTAACATACTATTCAATGCATATATTTTCAAGAACCGGCCTTTGAGTCTGATCCATTTTGTCACTAATAAATGTAATGCCAGGTGTAAACATTGTTTCATTGATTTTAAAGATCCAAGGAATTTCAGGAATGATCTGACATTACCTCAGATCAAAAAAATGAGTAAGACATTCGGCAGAAGCCTCATCAATATCAACCTGACCGGAGGCGAGCCGTTCCTTAGAAAAGATATCTTTGAGATCGCTAAGTGCTATTTTCAAAATACGACCATCCGCTCTCTCTTTATCAGTACCAACGGGATGTATACAAAAAAGATAAAGGATTTTGTTTCCCGCTTCAAGAAGCAGAAGATCAAAGGAAAGCTGATCTTTTCTATATCTATTGATGATTTTGAGAAGGAGCATGATAAGAACAGGTGCGTTAAAGGGCTTTTTAAAAATGCTTTATTAACCTATCATATGATAAAAGACCTTCACGATCCCGATGTCATTGCCAATATTGCAATTACGGTCACACCGTATAATTACAAACATGTGGTCAAACTGTATCATCATTTGAAAGTTATCGGAGTAGATGCCTTTACAGCCACTTTAATGAGAGCAGAAGGTGTAATTAAAAAGATTGATAAAAAAGAGAAGATAAAGATCCTGAAGTCTTACACTGAACTGACCGATCTCATTCACTGTGATCTGAAAAAGATCACCTCTTCGGGTTTCGGGAATCACCTTCAGGGGATCCTGATGAATGCAAAAAATATTATGATCAACAGGATCCTTGCGAGTACCTATATATCACCCCGGTATATTACCCGGTGCTCTGCTTTGAGGCAGTTCGGGGTGATCTATGCGAACGGTGACGTGTATCCCTGTGAGATACTCAAGTTTTTTAACCTGGGTAATCTTAAAAGTTATAATATGAATTATTTAAAATTGATGAAAGATAAAAAAGCAAAGGAATGCAGGCACTGGATCAAGATGACCATGTGCAACTGTACGTTCGAATGCATCTGGACTATCAATATTATCTCCCACTTCAGGTTCATTCCATCACTTTTATATTATGCATGGAAGGTCAGAAAATGACTGTGCCAAAGGTTTCAATTATCATTCCGTTCGTGGAGTGGAACGATTATGTGGATGAATGCATTGCCGGTTGTCTGGGACAGGACTATCCTGCATTTGACATCATCCTCCTGCCGGATAAAAAGATCAAGCTCTCCGGAAAATTCAAGAGCAATAAGATAAAGGTCATTCCAACCGGGGATGTGACCATAGCTGAAAAAAGGAATAAAGGGATAAATGCTTCTAAAAAAACCGACTTTTTTGCTTTTATTGATTCTGATGCGTATCCCATAAGGAAGTGGCTGAAACCGGGTATCGAGGCTTTTAACAGGGATAAAGACCTCTGGGCCGTGGGAGGGCCGAACATTACTCCGCCTGCCGAACCCCTTTTAAAACGGGCCGTGGGAAATGCTTCACGATCATTCCTTATAACAGGAGCCAGGGCTTTTCGGAAAAAGATATCAACAGACCGGTTCTGCAGTGACCTTCCTACATGCAACCTGATCGTGAAAAAGGAAGCTTTCACAGTATTGATGGGATTTAATAAAAAGCTGAAGACAGGGGAAGATGTCGAATTCTGCAGCAGGATCATCAGAAAAGGAAAGAAGATCCTGTATCATAATAAGGTGATCGTTTTTCATCACAACCGGTCCCTTTTCAGGCCTTTTCTTCTGCAGAGGGTCACGTACGGGCTTTCTGTATTCAGACTGCTGAAGAAAGATCCTTCAATTTATAATGTTATGATGTTTGTTCCCTTCTTTATACTGCTTTTTTTATTGGGAAGTCCTGTTTTGATCCTTTTAGTCCCCAGGCTTTTACTTCCGGTTCTTTTTACTGCAGGAGCTTATTT
>JAHITG010000399.1 GCA_018817865.1 Spirochaetota bacterium | reverse complement strand
CTCTTCTGGGCATCGATCTCGGTCTCAACGGGTTCACTGATAAAATTGAATTCAACCGTCTCTTCAAGATAGGAATCATGGAGCCACTTGCCGGATTTAATATCCCTCAATTTGACTTCGATGCCTATGGTCAGGGCATTGACATCCAGTTCACCCAGATCAGAATACGAGAGAGGAGCTTTCTTGTATTTGGATATGGTGCCAAAAAGGATGCCGTCAGCCTTTGAAACATGTTCCGTAGCTGTAAGCCTCCCGTCCATCTCAAACTTTTCAAGAAATTTTTGATTGATGAATTCTACCAGCTGAGGCTGAAGAGTATTATTTTTGAATTTAGGCATATGAATGACCCTGAAATATTCCGGGAGAACGGTCCGCGGAGTCCAGGAACAGCCAATGACCAATAGAAGGAAGATGGACATTAAAAAGAATATCTTTTTCATAAATTAATCTGTAATAATATAGTATACTAAATTCTGATTTCTATAAAAAAATAATTCTTCCGCCAATGTAGGGACAAGGCATGCCTTGTCCCTACTTATATAATAAATTCCTATGAGTATTTCAGCATTTCATCCAAGGCAGTCCGGGCTCGTGTGATAATATTATCCGGAAGCGTGATCTCATACTGATCATACTTTAACGCATTCAGGACGTCAGAAAGGTCCGTCTTTTTCATATTGGGACAGTTAATAAACTTCCCTGCCGGATAAATCTCTTTCTTTGGATTCTCTTTCTTCATCCTGTAAATGATCCCCTGCTCGGTCCCGATCAGAAATACCTTCTCATCGGATTCCTTCACATATTTTATCATCTGATTAGTGCTCATAATATGATCAGCCTTGTTAAGAATTACTTCTTCACATTCCGGGTGTGCCAGAAAGACCGCATCCGGATACTCATCCTTCAACATTCTCAACTCATTCAAATTGATTTCAATATGGACCGGGCAATATCCTTCCCAGAGCATGATCTCCTTGTCCTTAACTTTACTCTTAATATAATTCCCCAGATTCCTGTCCGGGATCAGTAATAATTTATTGTGAGGATAATCGCTGATGACCTTAACTGCATTGGCGGATGTGATACAGATATCAGACTCTGCCTTGACCTCGGCCGTGGTATTCACATAGGTCACTATTTTATATTCCGGGTTCTTCTTTTTAAATTCAATCAGCTCATCCGGAGTCACCATATCAGCCATGGGACATCCGGCTTCATAAACCGGTAGGAGGACTTTTTTATAAGGGGAAAGGATCTTGGCTGTTTCAGCCATGAACCGGACTCCGCAAAAAACGATCACATCTTTATCCGTCTCCAGGGCTTTTCTGGAGAGGTCAAGCGAGTCTCCCAGTATATCGGCAATATCCTGTATCTCAGGTCTCTGATAATTATGCACCAGAAGAACAGCGTTCTTCTCTTTCTTCAATCCCCTGATCTCTTTGATCATCTCTTCATTCATAAAAAAGAAGTTAACAGGCTCGAGAGTAAAGTCAAACTTTTTTGTACAGCACAATACAGCCTGCTGTTTTTTATTTACTTATTATTTGACATAGTATTTTTTCTGATATACTATAGGGGTATCAGACAATTTTTGTTTGATGGCCGGAATTCCGGTTAGAAATTATTATATAAATAAATATAATCACTATGGGAAAAAAAATAATCTTCTATGAAATTATCGGTTTTACATTTATAATTTTATCCAATTGGCTAAACGAGATCATCGATATTCCACACCTGCTGTTTAATGCCCCTCAAACACCTTTTAATATAACAGAAAGTATACTGGAATCCTTTATAGGTTTACTTCTGGCAGTTCTGACTATTCTATTTACAAAAAAATTACTTGAGAGAATAAAATATTTAGAAGGGTTCCTTCGGATCTGCTGTGTGTGTAAAAAAATATATGACAGGAGCAAAAAAAAATGGCTGCCGTTTGAAGCCTATTTCAATAAAAATACCGAAATTGAATTTTCTCATGGATATTGTCCTGACTGTCTTAAAAAATATTCTAATATATAGATGCAAGGTCTTCATTTTATCACTTTAAAGGTTCCCCTGTTAAGCTTCCCAGGAATTGTCCTTTGTAAAAAAAGAATGGAAACCGTGTTTCATATTAATTCTCTGTTGAAAATTTTGACTTTAATTTTTAAGATTATAAGTTAATTATAAAGAGGAAACTTCAAGATGAAAAAGCTATATTTAATATTCACCTTGATCCTGCTGACAGTTTCCGGGCTTCAGGCAGAAAAGCTCCGCATTGCTATCCTGGATCTCAATAACGGAAGCGGTATCAATAAAGAGTTTGCCGCGGATACCACAGACCTTATCAGGGTAGAGATGATCAATGTGAACCGTTTCACCATTCTGGAAAGAGCACAGATAACCAAAGTCCTTGATGAACAGGGATTCCAGATAAGCGGGTGTACGGAAACAAGCTGTGCTGTTCAGATCGGAAAACTGCTCTCGGCTAATAAAATACTGATCGGTAAAATAAGCACTTTCGGGAAGATCTATTCTATTAATATCCGGGTGGTGGATGTGGAAAACGGTATTGCCGAATATGCCCATTCCGTAAAAGCAAATTCAAAAGAGGAGATCCCCGAAAAGGTAAAGGACCTCGTCTCCCGGTTATCCGAAAAGATCACGGGATCAGGGGATGATCCTGATGAACGATACGAAGAAACTCCCCGGGAAAGGCTCGATATATCAAAAGAGAAGTACGATAAAATTATCAGTCTTGGCGGATCAGAAGAAGAATTCCTTGAATTTAAAAAAGCCGGGTGTGAGGATGTGAAAGATTATATACAGATCAAGAAACTAAAAGGAAATTTAGACGAATTTATCCTCTTCAGGAACAGACGTATAGGGACATCCGGTTATATCCGGGCTTTAAAGAACAATATCCATACTCCCGGTAAGTATAAGATCTTTCTCTATCCAAAACTGCAGGAATACGACTTTTTTATCTGCAGGCTTGCCAAAGATAACAATGGTATTGACCGGTCAAAGACCGGTTACGGCATTCATATCAACCGAATGAATGAAAGGAACGAACGGCTGGATATGAACTGGGAGTATCTTGATTATAAATACAGATTTTTTCAATTCAATCAACGGATCAGCTCTCCTGTCTCAAAACTCTTCTCCCTGCGGTTCAATGTTGAAACTTTTGCCTGGGATTCATTTAAAGATGACTATGATGTTTTTCATATTTTATTGCCACTGCCGCCGGTCGGACTGCAGCTGAAACTTGCCACATTAAAGGTCATAATTTTTACGGCTGATTTTATGTGGCGGTATAACATGTGGATGAATTACCCCGGGCCGGAGAATAAGACCTATACGAAAGTGGATTGGAATGCCAGGCGATATAAAATTGATCTATCATTAAAGTTCAACCTTCCTTTCAAGGTCTTCAGGAGCAGGCTTTCCCATTCCTATCTGTCCTTATTTCAAATAAGATATCAACGCTGGAATAATTATCCCGGATCAGAATTGCGGAAAGATACAGACTTCGGGCATCTCACAGCCGGCCTCGTGCTGGGTGTTAATATATTTAAAAACTAATGGTAATGGGGTCAGCTTTTTGACATTATATTGGATTGGGGTCAAACCTTGAAATGTGAAAATCGAGAAGCGATTTTCACATTTCAAGGTTTGACCCCAAATCATATTTATCTTCAAGGTCTGACCCCCGATATTAAACATTATCAAAAAGCTGACCCCATTATCCTAAAGCTACATCCAGTGTCATCATGACGACAAACCCAATAAGAGTACTGATGGTGGCAAGGTCGGTATTCCCATTCAGCTGGGACTCCGGGATAACCTCCTCCACTACAACATAGATCATGGCCCCTGCTGCAAAAGCCAGGGCATAGGGCAGTATGGGTTCAAACAGGATCACAGCCGCTGCCCCGAGGACACCTGCAACAGGCTCTACAACAGCTGATAACTGTCCGTACCAGAAACTCTTCAATCGCGAAACCCCTTCTCCTCTCAGAGGCATGGACACTGCAAACCCTTCCGGAAAATTCTGGATCCCGATACCCAAAGCCAGAGCGATGGCTCCGGCAAAAGAGGCTGAAGGCATATTATGGGCCAGAGCACCAAAAGCAACTCCTACGGCAAGCCCTTCCGGAATATTATGAAGGGTAATGGCCAGCACAAGCAGAGTGGACTTGGGCAATTTTGTCTTTTTCCCTTCAGCTTCTTCCATTTTAAAACCCAGATGGAGGTGAGGAAGGAGCTTATCGATCAACAGAATAAAAAAAGCACCAAGTAAAAATCCGATGACCGGCGGGACCCATACGGGAAGTCCCCTTCCTTCTGACATCGTGATGGCAGGAGCCAGGAGGGACCAGTAACTGGCTGCGATCATAACCCCTGCGGCAAATCCCAGCATGGCATCATTCATCTTTTTTGAGGGTCTTTTAGCAAAAAAAACAAAAGAAGCACCAAAGGCTGTCACTCCCCATGTGAAGATCGTTGCGATCAATGCCTGAAGAACGGGATGATAACTCTTAAATATTTCTATCATAATAACACCTCATGGAATCTTTTTAAAATATATCTGAAGAATTTTAAAAATCTACAACTTTATTGGGGTCAGCTTCTTGAGATTAGATTGGGGTCAAACCTTGAAGAAATAAAAACTCGGGGGTCAAACCTTGAAATGTGAAAATCGAGAAGCGATTTTCACATTTCAAGGTTTGACCCCCGATATTAAACATCTTCAGGAAGCTGCCCCCCAATAGTTTTAACTTGAAATATGATTTAAGTTCCCTATTATCTTTAGTTATGAATTCCTTAACTGATAAGCAGCTGGAAGAGATCCTTCATTATATATTTAAACCAGGGCAATATATCGGGAAGGAGATCAACAGCGTTACTAAAAAATGGGATAAGAAAACTTTAAAGGTAGCGCTCTGTTATCCTGACCTCTATGAGATCGGCATGGCCAACTACTCCATCCGTATCCTGTATGAGCTTGTCAATAATTCCAGCAACCTTCTCCTTGAAAGAGTCTTTTTACCGGAAGAGGATATGCAGAAAGCCATGAAAGAAAAGAAGATCCCTCTCTTCTCCCTGGAAAGCAGGCATTTTATCAACAACTTCGATGTACTGGGTTTTACTATCCAGTATGAGCTGAATTATCTTCCCATGCTGCAGATCCTGAAACTGTCCGGCATACCCTTTTCCTCATCCGAAAGGAGATCCTTTCCCCTGGTCATGGCAGGAGGAGCAGGTCTGGCCAACCCGGAGCCTATAGCTGATTTCATTGACTTCTTCCTGATCGGAGAGGCAGATGATGTCATTATTGGCCTTTTAAAAAAGATCAAAGCCTGGAAAGATAAAAACATGGGAAGAGATGAAATATTGAGAGAGCTCGACCGTATTGAATATATTTTTGTTCCATCCTTAAACAAAACGATCACCAGGCGCCATATCGTACCTGATCTGAACAGAGCCTATCATCCCGTCAAACAGATCGTCCCTTTTATAGTACCTGTTCAGAACAGAGGTGTGGTAGAAGTGGACCGGGGATGCATCAATAACTGCCGTTTCTGCCAGGCCGGGTACTACTACCGCCCGAAAAGAGAACGGAGTATGGACACGATCATTAAGATCGTAGACCGTCTAATAAAAAATACAGGATACAGCACGCTCACGCTTCTCTCCCTCAGTATCAGCAATTATTCCTGCCTGATCGATCTCTTAAAGGCCCTGAATAGCCGGTATAGAGGACAGGGCATCTCACTCTCCCTGCCATCTATCAGGATCGATGCGTTCACCATTGATCTCTTAAAACAGCTGGATATTGTCAGAAGGTCAGGACTCACATTTGCTTTGGAAAGTGCAGATATTGATATCCAGAAGATGATAAATAAAAGAATAGATCTGGATAATTTTATTGAGACCCTGGTCACGGCTGCCAGAAAGAGGTGGAAGACCATCAAGATCTACCTGATGATCGGTTTTAATAAAGACGACAGCGAGGTCAGTTCGATCCAGTCCCTCATCGACAGGATCATCACACGTTTAAAACAGGAACGACTGCGCATCACAATAAACCTTCATGTCAATCCGATCGCAAAAAAACCGCTCACACCCCTGGAAACCGAAGAACAGATCGATTTCAGGATCATTGAAGAGAAATTCGACAGGCTGAGAAACATCTTCTTCAGCAGGCACTATAAAAAATGGGTTCATTTAAAGGGCCAGGACATCAAGACCTCCTTCCTCGATGCGATCCTTGCAAGGGCAGACCGGGAGATTAGCCGTGTGCTGTTAAGCCTGATACAAAAAGGATATTACACGGACACAGGTAAAGGAGGGCCGGATGTGGATATGTGGCTGAAGACTTTCAAAGAGAACGGGATCGATCATGAAAAATATCTTTACAATAAAGAGTATTTACAAAAAGTTTTTCAAAAAGAGAGAAAGATCGATTTTAGATACAAAGAAGGATTCTTTACAGATGAATATACGAAGTATCAATCCCGAGAAAAGACCGGAAACTGTCTTGACGAGGCATGTTATAATTGCGGAATATGCAATAAGGAAATTAAAAACAGCGTATCTACTACCCCGGCCGTAAAAAAAGAACGCAACAATAAAAAAAAAGGGACACAGCTGCGATTTAAATACAAACTTACATTCACAAAAAAGGGATCATATAAATTTATTTCACACAGAGACCTGTGGGATGTCTTTGAGACAATATTCAGAAGGATCTCACTTCCCATCGTCTATTCGGAAGGGTTCAATAAAAGAATGCGTTTCAGTCTTATCTTCACCCCTCCCTTGATGGTGGAAGGAGAAAAAGAGATCCTGGAGCTTTTCACCCATAAAGCGCTGGATGAGGAAAAAGTAATGAGGATGATCAATGCTGTTCTGACAGATAAAGACCTTCACATTAAAAACATTACAAGGCTGGCTGACCATAAGAGGTCCCTTAATTCCGTTTTGGGACATTCAGAATACACCATTGATATGATCAGTAAAAGCCTGCACAGCCTTCTGCTGAACAAGATCAAAAAAAATAAAGGGATAGCATTGAAAAGCACAAAAGATCTTTCCCTGACCCTTATACTGCTAAAAGACAGATCCGTCACCAAACTGCTGGCTGAATTAAGCAGCGAGGAGTTCCCTGCCCTCTGGAAAAAAATAAAAAACATAAAACGCAACAGGATCTTCTAGATTATTTATTCTTATTGACATAAAAAAATATTTTTATAATATTCAACTATGCAGGACAGCTCTGAAAAATTATTGATCATTACCCTTATCTCTGCGATCTTTATAGGCATTCTGGTGCTGATCTTCGATAAAGAGTACAGGATCCCTGCGATCATTGCCAGCAACTCTACCTATTATGCCGGAGTAACAGACAAAGATATAAAGGAACATGCGGCTAAATATACACAAAAAAAAGGTTATAAAAAGAGTTATAAAAAATATAAAGAAGAAAAAAAGAAGGAACCCTATAAAACTTTTCCAAAAAAGATGGGAGCGGTTAATATTAACACTGCATTAAAAGCAGAGCTTGAAAAGGTTCCCGGTATAACTTCATCTATCGCCACAAAGATCATTTTTTACAGGAAGATCCATAAGGGATTTAAGGATAAAAATGAATTAAAAAAGATCCCGGGCATCAGCACAGAAAAATATAACCTGATGCAGAAGTTTTTAAAATTATAATGATAAAAAAAGGCATCATATTCATAACCATTGCATATATTATTGGCCTGGCCCTGGGATTTCAGTTAGACCCTTCTTTTCAAAGACTCTCCGCATTCGGGCTGTATTCTCTCTTTTTTTTCATGATCGGCGCGGGAAGCTATTTCCTGTCATTCAAATATAATAAAATACTGATGTTCACGGCCCTCGGATTAGCCGCGGTCTATTTCGGCCTTTATCAATACACACAGGCAATGGATACATCTTCACCGGAGCATATTGTGCATTCCCTTGATAAAACCGGGTTCGGAGAAACCACCATACGGGGTGTGGTCACGGAAGATCCGGATATCCGGCCTACCTATATCAATTTAATCGTCCAACCCTATGAAGTGCAGGCTGATCCGCCATTCGGGAAATTTAAAAAAGTCAAAAAAGGCAAAGTGATCATCCGGTTAACCTCTTCATTGAAACAGTATTACCAGTTTGACTATGCCGACAAGATCGAAGTGAGAGGCAACTTCGAACCCAATGCAGAGGATAACAATCCCGGAATATTTGATCAGCAGTCCTTCTATATTCATCAGAACATCTGGGGCAGAATGGCTGTGAAGGACGACAGGAACATTACCCTGATCGGGAAGCAGTATCCTAACAAGATCATTGAATGGTCCTACCTGATCAAGGACAAGATGCTCCTTACCATAAAAAAGACCATGCGTTTTCCGGAATCAGCTTTCCTGGGAGGCGTGACGCTGGGACTGCGAAGCGGACTTTCGTATGAAACACAGGAAGAGTTCAGAAGAACAGGCATTGCCCATGTCCTGGCAGTCTCGGGACTGCATGTCGGTTTTATCTATATCCTCCTGTGGTCGCTCTTCGGCCTGTTCAAGATACCAAAGAAGATCTCTGCCGTACCGATCATGTTTTTACTCCTGCTCTTTGTCTTTATTACAGGAGCCCGGCCTGCTACGGTCCGGGCCGCCATGATGGTCAGTATCCTCATCGTCTTCACATCGTTCTTAAAGGGCAAGCTTCAAAATGACCTCCTTGTTTCCCTGGCCATTACCGCGCTGATCTATCTTGTCTTTATCAATCCCCTCATGCTTGTAGAGGCTTCTTTTGTCATGTCTTTTACCGCTATCCTCTCCATCGCTCTGTTCGCGGGCCCGATCTCTCATCTATTGACACGATATGTAAAGGGATATACATTCCTGGCTTTTATTACAACAGCGGTTCTCCTGACTACAATACTGATGACGCCATACCTGGCACACCTGTTGTTCAGCAATACATTCTTTTTAATACTCTTTATTCTTATAATATTCGGATTGTTCAAGATCTCCCTGAAATTGAACCAGAAGAATCCTCACTTTAATATTGGAATAGCTAAAATGGGGCCCTTTATCATTGGCTTCATGGGAGTCCAGTTTGGAATTACTCTGGGAAATGTATTCCCCATATCCGGTATTTATTTCCAGCGGTTCGCTATCAGCGGATTGTATGCAAACTGGATAGCGATACCCCTGATAGGCGTGATCGTCCAGCTGGGTATGATCGCGGGGATCCTGGGATTCCTCTTCACACCCCTGGCTCTTGTGATCAATGCGGCCAATTTTATATTCGCAAAATTTTTCCTGGGTATGGCTCATTTCTTTGCCGTTTATTTCCCCTATCCTGTGGTTCCCAAACCCACGGCTTTACAGATCCTCCTGTACTATACCGTGATCTGTATCCTGATCTGGTATCCCCGCATTAAAACAATGATAAAGGATGCGTACTACAGGGTCATCCTGTTATGGGAGAAACATGAACTGCGCAAAGATATGATCATATTATTTGCTTCGCTGGGATGCATCGTGATCATTGGAAGCAGTTATATATTTCAGAACCTGCTCCCATCCAACAGGTTCAAGATGACCTTTATTGACACCAAGGCTTTAGGCAGGTTCGGAGACGGTAATGCCTTCCTCCTGGAGTGCCCGGGGAACAAAAACATACTGATCAATGCAGGACCCGGATATTTTAATTTCAATAATTTTGTACTGGGCGTCAGTGTAGGCGAGACCGTTATCAGGCCCATGCTGAGCTCAAAAAGGATCACGACCCTCGAAGGCGTCATCCTTCAGAACCTTGATCCTGCCTGTATAGGAGGAGTACCCGATGTCCTTGAAAACTTCAATGTGAAACAGCTCTACTCCTATTACAGCCTGGATAAGATCGCAAAACAGGTGGAGGAAAACTTGAAATGGTGGACTATTGTTAATGAAAATGATTTCAACAGATACACCGGAGAATTGACCAAAGGCCAAAGGGTCAATCTGACCAGTGCTGAAAAAGTAGAAATTAAAAATTTGATCCGATCTTCAGAAAATAGTTCATCGGAAAAAACAGAAATGATCAATGCTTTATTTAAGAAAGACATACCGGAAGAGACCTCTTCCAGGATCCTCCAAACTTTAAATTCTATAAGGACAAAGAGAAGAGAAAAAGAAGAACCCTACCTGAATGCTATAGCGATCATTCTGGGTGAACCGGATCTGAAGGAAAAGAAGGATACCCTGAGGATCATTGGGAAGATCGCACAGCTCTTAAAAGCAAAAAAGATCGGATTTACCAGGATAAAGAAAGGATCCGAGATCGATCTCGGCAGGAAGGTAAAAATAAAAGTCCTCTATCCCTCTGACACGGTCCCGGCAGGTGATTCCTCTGATAAGAATCTGATCCTCATGGCCATGGCAGAGGATAAAAAAATACTTATTGCGGGTAATGCCACGCCTTTTGCCGTCAATTATGT
>JAHITG010000398.1 GCA_018817865.1 Spirochaetota bacterium | reverse complement strand
CAGTAGAGGATCTTAGAAATTTGATCCTGATCGCGCATAGAAATAGAAAAAGTGCAGCATGAAGAACATGAAGGGATAGAGGAACTTTAATCTGTTTTATCGATCCAGCCGGAACCGATCACCTTCTCCTGTTCATAAAAAACAGCCAGCTGGCCCGGAGCAACGGCATGCTGGGGAGTGTTGAATTCAACTTCAGCCTGCACCCCTCTTTTTTTTATTAGGGCTTTTGCTTCCTTATGGTTATACCGTATCTTGACATTAAGGGTGAACTCATTTTTTTTCAGCTCCTTATACCAGTAACAGTCCGTCACACTGAATTTTTTTATATAGACATCATCCTTTTTTCCGATGATCACATCTCTTTTTTTATGATCTATCTTAAGTACGTAATTTGGTGTTGTGTCACTTATCCCTAATCCTCCCCTCTGGCCGATAGTATATTTAAAGTAACAATCGCATTTTCCCAGGACTTTTCCTGATTTATCAACAATATGACCGGTGACATCCAGATCAGGATCAATATGCTCTTTAATGAATTCATGATATTTTTTTTCCGGATCAATAAAACATACTTCCTGGCTTTCATCCCCTTGAAAGTTAAAATCCAGTCCCGCGGCGATCTTTTTGATCTCCTGTTTGGTCATATCCGAAAGAGGGAAGAGTATCCTGCTTAAAAGTTCTTTTTCCACACGGGCAAGAAAGTATTCCTGGGACTTTTTAATGTCCCTGGCCTTGGAGAGGAGAAAGAGACGGCCTTCTTTTATAATGCCGGCATAATGCCCTGTAGCAATATAGTCACAGTCAAGAAGTGTAAGTTTTTGAAACAGATATGCAAACTTGATCTCCCGGTTGCAAACGACACACGGATTGGGTGTCCGGCCGTGTATGTATTCTTGGATGAAAGGATCTACAACGGCCTGTCTGAATTCCTTTCTCAGGTCCAGTGTATAGTGTTTGAATCCCAGGTGATGTGCGAATTGACGGGCATTGCTGATGTCTTTTATATCACAGCATCGTGACCCTTTATCCCATAACTTCAGGGTAAATCCGATAACTTCATGACCTTCCTTCTTTAACAGGTAAGCCGCAACTGAGGAGTCGATCCCTCCGCTCATTCCTAAAGCAATTTTAAATGCCATTTATAATTTCCGGATCAATGGTTCTTTTTAAGAAGCCCGTATTCAGGTGTTTCATCAGATAGTACATTGCAGGCAATAAAGATCGGGTCAAATCAGAATAATTTCAGGATATCCTTCACATCTGCCGTTGCCACGCAGATCACGGTATCAGCAGCTCCATAGTAAACGAATAACTGGCCGTCTTTTTCTACTGCCCCGCATGTGAAGGTCACATTGGAAACATCGCCCTGCAGTTCAAATTCCTCTTCCGGTTCCAGTATCGGTTCAGGATGGCGGTAGATGACTTTTTTCGGATCTTCAAGGTCAAGCACTGCCAGGCCGAGCCTGTAGACCATTTTATTGTCCACTGCATGGTAGATGATGATCCATCCCTTTTCTGTTTTAATGGGGGTTCCCCCGCCGCCTATCTTGTAATACTCCCAGTCCCAGCCCTGAGGGTACATGATAATGTTGTTATCCTCCCAGTGCTTGAGGTCATCCGAATAACCTATCCAGATGTGCTGGGGTATCCTGTGCATGAGTACATATTTTCCCTTGATCTTTTCCGGAAAGAGAGCAGCGTCCTTGTTATCAGTATAAGGGAAAGGATAGATCCTTTCGCTCCAGTTCCAGTTCTTCTTTAAAAAATCCTTGACGCTGATCGAAGTGATCGCGATCTGGACCCAGCTCATCTGGGAATACATGCCCGGGACGTACCCGTAAGCGGAATAGGTCATATAGAGCCGGTCGCCTATTTGAGCGATCCTCGGGTCCTCCACGCCATGACAGTCGATATCGGTGTCCGGGGAGACGGTAAAGATGGGTTTATCGAGTCGTTCATCTATGGTATATCCGTCCTTTGTCGATGCATAGCCAAACCTGGATATTCCGCCCCTGCATCCTCTTGCCCTGTAGATCAAGTGCACCCTGTTATCCAGATTTATGGCAGCCGTATTAAAAGTTATAATGGCTTCCCATGGATTTTGAAGGATCGGCTTCAGTATCGGGTTTTTTGCATATCGTTTTAATTTAAAACTCATATTGACCTCCTGTTATAATTTTTTATACAGCTCAATAAATTTTTTCGCGATCTCTTCGGAAGAGTTCTTTAATGAATATTTTTTTGCATTCTCCAGAATAGATTTATATTTTTTCGATTCCCGGAACGCTTCTTTAATACCGGAAATAAATTCTTCTTTATCAGTATATTTGAAGATCTCATTATCAAATATTTCAGTGAATTTTGTCTCATTCCCGATAATGGGGCATCCTGATCCAAGGCATTGAAGGACGGTACTGCCTACTACGATAAAAGGCACCTGATCTCTATAATAGAGCATGATATCGGAAGCATGAAGGTATTTGTACAGCCTGTTTATGGAAGGGGCCTCCTCAATGATCTTGACCTGTATCTTGATCTTTTTTGAAAGTTTTTTTAACTTATTTATTGTAAGCATGTCTTTTGTCAGGGCCAGGAGCATAGCCTCAGGAAAATCCTTATGCAGTTCATTCAGATCCTCGACAGAAGGCAGGATCCTGTTGGTATTGAGGCCGAATGTAAAGATTATTTTTTTATCTTCAGGTAAGTGCAGTTCTTTTCTGGCCTCTTTTTTATCTCCCGGTGACCATTCGTGACAAGGGTAAGGGATGATGTGCACCTTCTCTTCAGGATAAGCCTGAGTCAGAACATCCTTGAACCGCTGGTCAAAACAGACAATACTGTCCCAGTCGAACTGGTAAAAAGAAGGGTCCTTTGACAATTGATTATCATGATAAACCGTGATGGTTTTTGCCTTTTTTTTAATGTGAGTGTAAAAGATCTTGGCAAGAAGGTCTTTGGGGAACATTCCTATGTCTTCCGCAATAAAGAGGTCGTAATCATTGGTAATAAACGGGATGACATCCAGTTTTAATGGATCATACTTAAAGTGGGTAAAACATTGTGTAACATACTTCTCATCTTCCCCGGTTATCTGTGTCCCGTGAAAGGCATAATCATAAAATGAAAATACTTTTAGATCATGTCCCATCTCTATAAATTTCCGTCCAATGCTTTCGCTGTGAAGTGATGCGCCGGAATCCGTGTTCCATCCGCCCATAATGGCTATTTTCATATGTTCCTCCAGAGGTTAAAAAAGATAAATTTTGCTTGAAATAGGCCTGTCTTATAAAAAATCTAATATAAATTGATTCACTGAAATTATTTTTTTGTTGACGAAGTCAACAGTTCTTTAAAAATATCGATGTACTGCCCGGCGATCTTCTCGGCAGAGCGGTTTTGTATGAATTTTTCAGCTTTAGACTGCAATGCTTTTCTTTTTTTTTCATTTTCCAGGGTATCTTTCAGCTTTTTGTGAAGATCAACAACATCATTATAATGTACCATTTCATCTGTAAAGGTGTGAAAAAAGTCAGAGTATTTGGGTACAAAGATCGGGCACCCTGTCCCTAATGCCTGATAGACGGTTGTTGAGACAACAGCATGTTCCCTGGTCTGAAATTTATGAAAAATCGCTGCATCCGAAGCAAAGAGGTATTCATCGAATTTTTGAGTTGTCACTACTTTTTCGCGCCTCACGATCATCCATCCGGAAGGATCGAATTCTTCCAGCATTTCATAATCATCCTGGATCACCTGAAGGAGAACGGTATTTTCTCTCAGTGATTTCGGTAGGCTGAGAAGATACGGTATATAATTGCGATGTGCAAAGGAGCAGACGATATTCTTGTCAAGTGGAAGACCCAGTTTCTTCCTGGCTGCTATTTTATCTCCGGACCTGAGCTTGTAACAGGGGAAAGGGATGAAGACGGCATCAGGATACGGGATCTTTAAAAATTCCTGCCGGTGGTCAAAATAGATCACTTTATCCCAGTCTATCTTGCAGAACCATGACTCTTCAAACGGCCGGTTTTCATGAACAACATGGACGATCTTTGCTTTTTTCCTGATGATCGACATCATATCAGCCAGTTTATCAACGGGGAGCATTCCAAGATCTTCTACGAGGAGGATATCATAATCCTTTTCCATAAAAGGACGAGGATCAAAATAATTTGTATTTTTCCTGGTACCGAAACAGCGTATAACATACGGTTCATCTTCTGCTGTTATCCCCTCGCCATGATAATCGTTCTTGACATAAGAGAAGACGGTTACATCATAACCCATCTCAATGAATGCTTTACCCAGAGGTTCTGCATGCATGGCAACACCGCTTGAAGTGTTCCATGCTGCCATAATTGCGATCTTCATTTTTTTTCCTCACTGACTCTTTAAACCAATGCCGTATTTTTAGAATAAGAAAATGTATCATAATAACTTGCATAGTCAACAAAAATAATTTCTATTTTTTATTATTGCTCAAACGGAAATATTTGATATTCTGTTTATTTTTTGTATTATAGAATTGTCATATGGATGATACAGAAAAGATCGGTCTGGTGATCTCAAGAGAGGAGTCGGAGTGCTCACAAATTGTTCCTAAAAATTCAAAGGAATACCGCAGGATGATCATGGAACAGCGTTCTTGCGCTGAAAAAAAGATCAGGGACAAATTGCATGCTTTATCGGAAAAATACGGGTTTAAGATTGAAAAGGAAGCATGCTCTTCGCTTAAGAAGCTCTATTCTGAAAAAGTGCCTCTTTATGTAAGATCTCCCGGAATAAATAATTCAGAGGCCGTTACCGGGGTGCTCTTTTACGGCCGTTTAAAGATGATCGACGGATCAACTCTCGACCCATGTATCATTTATCCTGCCGGGACTGATTACAGGAGCATCAGCCATTATTCCAGATTTACTATGGGTGGGGCTGTAGAAAAGATAGAGGAGTCAGAACTTATTCTGCCTGCTTCAATTATAAAGCAGGCAGAGAAAAGGATCGAATATAGAATGGGCTCTTATATTCCTTTATTGATCTCTATCAAGGGAGAGATGAAATACCTCCTTCCTGCTTATTCAAAATTTTTTCAAAGCATGGATCATTCAGGAAAAGATGTGGAGCCGGATCAATATGCTGAACCGAAGGAGAGTGAGCATATAAAAGGACACTATGAGTGGGGTTCTGATATGTTTGATGATATTATAATATGCCTGGCTGACCTTAGTTCATATAATGCCATACTAACGGAAAAAGTAAAGCTTAAGGAAGAAAATTTTCTTTTAGACCACGGGCCTGTCTCTTCATTTAAAGATATGGGTTCATTTATTAAAAAAGCAGCAGAGAAGGGCAGTAGAATACTTGAGATCTTTAACCAGCCTCTCGGAAAAATTCCTGATGGAGTAAAACAGTTGTTAAACTTAGAGGAACTTCGTTTGTGCAACTGTGGGATCGAGGACCTCCCGCAAGGATTGTTTAAATTAAAGAAACTAAAGAAGCTTCATCTTTCCGGGAACAGATTGACCCGTCTTCCCGATCAGATAGGAGAATTGATCCGTCTCGAAGAGCTTCATCTTGATGGAAATAAACTGGAGAAACTCCCTTCCTCAATAAGAAGATTGAAAAATCTGCAGGAGCTCTGGCTTGATAATAATGAATTAGCAATGCTGCCCAAGGAGATAGGAGAATTGAAGAGCCTTGAAGAACTATCCGTTTTCGAAAATAAATTGAAAGTTCTTCCTGCTGAGATCTGTTTATTAGAGAGGATGCTGAGCTTGACCCTTTCAGGAAATGAACTGGAACAATTGCCTGCTTCATTCGGGAAAATGAAGCGCCTTGGATTTTTAGGATTAAGCAGAAACAGGCTAAAAAGTATTCCGGAAAATTTCAGCATGCTGGTAAAACTGATAAGCCTTGACCTTCAGCATAATCAACTGACAGACCTTCCCCGTTCCATGACAGCACTTAATAGAGAAGGCCTGGAAATATATTTAAAAGGTAATGAGATCTCAAAAGAGGAGGAGTCTCTCATCATTAAAATGTTATCCCATGTAAGGCTCGTTTTTAAAAGATCTCATCAGGTATATACTCTGAGCCGTATGAATTTTCGTGAAATTGATTGATATTTCATTTTGACCTTGTTATATTTACATATAATACTTTATTATAGTAGGATATGATATGACTGATGATTATTCCGTTATCGGGACCCATTTGCTTCATGATTCTGTCTTCGAATATCTTAAATGGGACCGTAATAAAAATTCAAATTTTTTAACACTGGTATGGGATGATTGTATCCGCTTGAATCTTGATGGATCAGAAATAAATGATCTCCATATGAGTATTAGAATGAGTGATATTACTGGTATAGCTTTTGGGATCAAACGATATGATGATTTCAAACAGCCTTCTGCGATGGATCCCCCCGGTGAACCGGACCTTTCTCTTATTAAAAAGGGTATCTATGTCGGGGGCGGGATACTATTGTTCAATGACAGGGATACCTGTGATGATGTAAAAGGGTCTTTACAGTATAAGGTTTTTTTTGGCGAAGAAGATGCTATCCTGCATGCTTCGGTTACAGGTGTCTTTTCTGTTCACGGTGAATTATTAGGAGCAGGAAAGGAGTATCAGGTGCTTTTTATGGCCGGATGCAGAGAGCTCATCTTTTATGATGCCGCCAGGCAGCCGATCGATCTGGCGTTATGGGAAAAACAGAATACATTCTGGTGGCAGAAATGGGAAGAAGCGTCAAGAGACAATTACAGGGTAGAATCTAAGAAAGGAATGATCCCTGCTGCAAAACCAGAAGAGGATCATGATCATCAGCCTCCCAAAGAGGATGCTTATAATTTATCTCCCAATGATCTTCCACCTGATATTTCTGAACCTCTCAAAGAATGGTTTGAAAAGAATATAGACCGTGATCATGAAGATGACGGCAGGTGGGCATATGCACGGGCTGTTGACAGTTGGTGGCAGGAGGACGGATATGCTGTTGTGGTTCTAAGAGGGATCGAGCATTCAGCTCCCATTGGGGAGTTCCCTGCCAATAATGTGGAAACCGTATGGAGTTTTGCTTTATGGAAGCGTCATGATAATTGGGTAGTAACTTCGTTAAAACAGGGTTGGCCTCCATACCATTCTGCACCTGCAATTCCAGGATCAGAAAAATCATGGCTTTCAGAGTGGACTTCAGGGCCGGTTCTTTCAGAACCTGAAGATACCGACTAATAATGTCTGCGTTTTTAAGAGAAGGATATAATATGAGCAGATTTGGAAATTTGTTTATACCGGTTTTAAAAGGGCATGATCTTGTAATGCCTGAACTTGGATATAAGTTTAACCATAAAAAATATCAATTCTCTATTCATACTGATGGACTGTTTCATGATCAATTCAGGTCCGGATATTCCGGCAGAGAAGGGAAGATGATCAGCTTTGATAACGGGCATTACCTGGATATAAAAGATGACTGGGAACCGTTGTACAGGTTTTTAAATGAGATGAGGAGAATGAACAAAGTACGGTATGTGGATATTTTGATCTTTATTACAGGAGAGCACTATAACCTGGATACGGTTAAGGTTATTGACATGGAGTTGATGAATACTTATCCGTCCCTGTCAGACGGGCAAATATACTCTTTTGCTGTACAGACCGATAAACGGTTAGTAGCATATAAGGGTAAAGAGGTCTGTATACGGCTATTAAATAAGAAAGATGTCAATGGCATTCTGATAGATTATTTTGATACAGAGAAAAGATGCCTCCTGAAACACGGAGATACAGAGACCGTTTTCTATAATTCACAGATCAGTGAAGTGAACCTGGTGAAATAAATGGGGCTTTTAAATGTTCAGCTCGTCTTTATTGATATTTTTTGTGTAGGAACGGGATGTTTTTTTTTCGGATACATGTTTTTTATCCTTCAGTATTTTTAATTTAGCCCGTTTCGATCTCTTCTTCTTTTGTTTCCTTAATTTAGCGATCCTCTTCTGTTCTTCGGATCTTTTTTTTAAGATCATTTCTTCTATTTTTTCAGTGATCAGTTTTCGCGCAAGGTAGCGGTTCAGCCCCTGATACCGCTCCCTCTGGCACTTAACTGATATATTCGTGGGAATATGCTTTAGATAGACACAAGTCGAAGTTTTATTG
>JAHITG010000397.1 GCA_018817865.1 Spirochaetota bacterium | reverse complement strand
TCTGATCCGGATTTTTCTGCAGAAGCGCTTTGGCTTTTTCGTATTCCCCGGATGATATCATCCTGCTGACTTCACGCAGATTGATGCTCTTCGGAATAACAAAATTGAGGATCACAAGTACCAGTATAAGAAGTATTGAAATAATTATTACTGCAACCATATTATTATAGTATATACTGAAAAATAAAAATCCAGTATTTTTTACAGCAGATCAGCAGCCAGTGCAGCCAGGGGGCTCCTTTCACTCTTACTCAGTATAATATGCCCTGCCAGTTCATTACCTTTAAAGCGCTCAGCCACGTAGATCAACCCGTTACTTTCCGCATCCAGATATGGATTATCGATCTGATATGGATCACCGGTCAGAACGATCTTTGTATTATTCCCGACCCGGCTGATAATGGTCTTGACTTCATGAGGCGTCAGGTTCTGTGCCTCGTCAATAATTATATACTGCTCAGGGATAGACCGTCCCCGTATATAGGTGACGGCAGCCATCTCAATTACCTCAGTATCGATAAAATAATCTACGATCCCTCCGGCTCCCCGTTTTTTACTCCTGATCTCTTCTCCATCCAGATGGACCCCGCCTTTGGTCTGATTCAGGATAAAATAGAGGTTATCAAAGATCGGCTGCATCCATACACTTAATTTTTCATCTTTAGTTCCCGGCAGATACCCGATATCCTTTCCAAGCGGCATGATCGGCCTGGAGACAAGGATCTTTTTATAGAGCCCGTCATCCAGCGTCTGTTTCAATCCCGCAGCAAGAGCCAGCAGGGTCTTTCCTGTCCCGGCCTGACCGATGATCGTAACGAGACTGATCTTTGGATCAAGCAGAAGGTCAAACAGAAACTTCTGTTCCAGGTTCAGTGCTTTTATCCCCCATACATCCTGTTTGAAATGCTTAAGGGGTAAGATCTCTTTTTTTATATGATCATATTTCCCGATACCGGTCTTATTCTTGTCAGCCACATCCCGCAGCAGTACAAAGCAATTCGGATAAAAAACGCTTTCCTGCTCTTTAGAATCGATCTCAGAAACACTTATTTTTTTATCCTTATAAAATTTGTCAACTACTTTAGATTTAACCAGGATCTCCTCCCAGCCCCTTGTGAAATCAACGATCTTTACTTTCTGTTTTTCATAGTCCATTGTCTCAATGCCGAGTACATCCGACTTTATCCTGGCATTAAGGTCTTTACTGATAAAGATCACCTTTTTTTCAGTTTTTAACAGATTATAGGCTGTCTGGATGATCACATTATCCTTTTTATTTCTATCCAGACCTTCCGGCCATTCTCCCTGGCCGTTGATGCGGATCACCTTAAAAATTCCGCCCTCATTAATAGGGACTCCGTCATATAGAGACCCCTGTTTTCTCAGCTCATCGATCTTTCGTGTGACCTGTCTGGTATTATAGCCGACATTATCACGGAACTGTTTTACTTTATCCAGCTCCTCGATCACGGTCATCGGAATAACCACCTTGTTATCCCCAAAGGCAAATATTGATTCCGGGTCATGAATTAATACATTGGTGTCGAGTATGAATGTTTTCTGCATCTTTTACTCCTTCTCTTTATCCTTCTTTTATCAAAATTGTAATTTTATGAAATGTAATAATTTTGGTAGCCGCAGGCTTTAGCCTGCGAAGTGTTTTAATATTGCAATTAAGCGCAAGCTGAAGCTTGCGACTACCTTAATCTTAATATATAGAAATAACTCTTATATCCTTACCATATGAGGCTTGATCGATCTGATATTCTTGGCACCGGTTAATATCATCGCATCTCTTAATTCCTGGATGATCCTCTCAAGATATAATTTCACACCTTCCTGCCGGCCGCCCACTGCATAAACAGTAACTGGCCTTCCGATCAGGACAGCATCCGCACCCAGAGCAATAGACTTAAAGACATCCAGCCCCGTCCTTATCCCGCCGTCTATCAGTATCAGCATCTTCCCTTTTACAGCCTCCACGATCTCCCTGAGCACATCAATGGTTGAAGGCATGTGGTCCAGGACCCTTCCGCCGTGATTACTGATCACGATCGCTCTGGCTCCTGCTTCCATAGCTTTCAGAGCATCCTCTCTGGTCATCACTCCTTTTATTATAAAAGGGATCTTAGTATTTTTTATGATCTTTTTCAGCTTTTCAATATTAAGAGGCCCTGTAGGCTGATTCTCCATCTTCATTGTTTTAAAGACGACCGCATCGATATCTATACCGGCAGCCATAGCCTTGCACTCCTGGGCCGCATCCAGACGTTTCATGATCTCATCTATCAGCAGTCTGGGTTTAAAGATCGGTATCCCCCATCCGCCTGCTTCCGCAAGTGCTTTTAACTGGGTCAGGTACATATCCGGTTTTGCCCCGTCACCTACCATTGCGATCGATCCCATGTTCCTGAAACTGTCTACTATTATTTTTACATATTCAAATTCATCCATTGCATTGTTCATGTTCACATCCGTTCCTGTAATGGGAGCAGCTATAACGGGGAATTTCAATTTATAACCGAAAAGTTCCGTTCGAAGGTCCGGATCCAGTACATTATGAATAACATTTATATTAATCTTATATTTTTTAAATGCTTCAATATTATTGATAAAGGTGGCGCCTGTTCCCGCACTGCCCATTCCCGGTAAAAGGCCCCGGCAGGACAGGCCGTCACATACAGAACAGGCAAAACAGGACCCCTCAAATAAACGTTGAGCTTTATTCAATATATCACTCTCGGTAACTGTCGGCACAGGGCCGACTTCTATCTTGATGATCTTAAGAGCCCTATTAACGACATCCAGTGCTTCTTTGCGGTTCTTACCGACCCCTATGACATTACCGGCTTTCTCCACATTACTGGTTGGAGTTTTGAAGATATCTCCTGTCTTTATATTCAGGAAAACCTCTTCTATTCCAGGGATCTTCTTTGCCTGGTTAATACCCTTAATATTTATGATACTGCCCGGTTGCGGAATTATTGCCTGCTCCACTGAAACCTTGCTGAATTTGGACTTCAATTCCGACGGTTTGGGAGATTCCCCCAGGGCGATCTTGATAGCAGCTTTAATAAGGTTAACACCGGTGGATAACGGATACGTATAAGCTGACATGAATCCCCCGCTTAAACGGGCAGCAATCTCACCGATCATGGCCCCTTTGTCTGTAACCTTGATATCTCCTTTTGCCGCTCCGACCGTAAGGCCCAGC
>JAHITG010000396.1 GCA_018817865.1 Spirochaetota bacterium | reverse complement strand
CCATTGCATTGCTGGCTATGGCCCTCCATAAATTTAATATTAATGCTATCTCATTGACCGGGCCGCAGGTTGGTATCACTACGGACAGCGCATTCATGAAAGCCAGGATCCTGCATATACAATCCAATATTATGAAAGATCATCTGAAAAGAAATGATGTTCTTATCGTAGCGGGGTTCCAGGGAGTGGATAAAGACAATAATATTACTACTCTGGGGCGGGGCGGGTCAGATACATCCGCCGTGGCACTTGCTGCTGCTACAAAAGCTGGTCGCTGTGAAATATATACGGATGTTGACGGGGTTTATACGGCTGATCCCAGGGTCGTTAAAGAGGCTCAGAAAATCGATATTATAACATATGATGATATGCTTGAACTGTCGAGCCTCGGCGCAAAAGTTATGCATTCCCGTTCTATAGAGATCGCCAAGCGGTTTAATGTCAAGCTGGAAGTGCGGTCCAGCTTTAATAATAGACCCGGAACAATTATTTATAAGGAGATAAAAGGTATGGAAGATATTACAGTCACCGGAGTTTCTTTTAAAAAGGATGAAGCAAAAGTCACTATCAGTGAAGTACCTGATAAACCCGGAGTAGCAGCAAAGATCTTTCAGGCTCTCGCTGAGAATAATATTAATGTTGATATGATCGTCCAGAGTGCCAGCCGGATCGGGATCAATGATATATCCTTTACCATAAAAACTAATGAATTAAAGGAGACTATAAAGATACTGAACAAAGTAAATAAAAAAGTTAAAGGGAAGAATGTCTCTTATGATAAAAATATCGGAATTATCTCTATCGTCGGGATCGGGATGAAATCGCATCCGGGCGTTGCTGCCAAGATGTTTAATATCCTTTCCAGCAACAAGATCAATATTCATATGATATCAACCTCTGAGATCAAAATATCGTGTGTTGTTGATGAAAAGAAGATAGAAGCAGCAGCCCGGGCCCTTCACAGGGGTTTTGAGCTTGATACGATCCGGAAGAAATTGAAGAAGAAGGTCAAAACAAATGGCTAAAAAAATATTATATTATGATACCACTTTGCGGGACGGATCCCAGGCAGAAGGTGTCTCTTTTACTCTGGAGGATAAATTAAGGATAACAGAAGAACTGGATAGATTAGGGATAAATTATGCGGAAGGGGGATGGCCCGGTTCGAATGAAAAGGATATCGAATATTTTAAAAATGCCAGGAACCTGAAACTAAAAAATCTGAAGATCTCCGCTTTTGGAAGTACCCGCTATCATAAGTATAAGGCAAGTGAAGATCCTAATCTTGTCGCTTTAATTGAGTCAAAGACCCCTGTGGTCTGTATCTTTGGAAAGACATGGGATTTCCATGTAAAAGAGGCTTTAAAGATCTCATTGGATAAGAATCTGGAGATGATCGGCGATTCAGTCAGGTATTTAAAATCTAAAAACCGTGAAGTTATTTACGATGCGGAACATTTCTTTGACGGGTATAAAAACAATCCCGAATATGCCATAAAGACACTGGAAGCAGCTGCATCAGCCGGAGCTGATAATATATCCCTTTGTGATACCAATGGAGGTACTTTGACTTTTGACCTTGAAGAGATGATCCGGGAAGTAACCAGGAGGATCTCAGGTATTCCTCTGGGGATCCATGCACACAATGACAATGGATTGGGTGTTGCTAATTCCATTTATGCTGTTAAAATGGGGATCACGCTGGTACAGGGAACCATAAACGGATTTGGAGAACGGTGCGGAAACGCTGACCTCTGTTCCATTATTCCTAATATAGAATTAAAGATGAACCTGAGGAATTTAAGAAAAGACCAGCTGGCAATGCTGACAGGTGTTTCAAGGTATGTTTCCGAACTGGCCAATTTACCCCATAATGAAAAGCTGCCCTATGTGGGGAACAGCGCTTTTGCGCATAAGGGAGGCATCCATGTCAGTGCAATCTTAAAGAACACGGCCACATATGAGCATCTTAAACCCGAATTGGTTGGTAACAGGAGAAGGGTGATCGTATCAGAATTGTCCGGTAAAAGCAATATTGTATATAAAGCAAAAGAGCTTGGTGTGAAGATCGACAATGTGGAAGGTGTTTCCAAAGATGTTGTGAAAGAGATCAAACGGCTGGAAAATGAAGGATTTCAGTTTGAAGGAGCTGAAGGTTCTTTTGAACTGTTAATAAAGAAATCTTCCGGTAAATATAAACCGCTCTTCAACCTGCACAGCTACAGGCTGATCGTAGAGAAAGAGAAGGATGGTGACATCATATCGGAAGCCACTATAAAATTTGAGTCGAACAATAAAATTTACCATACTGTAGCCGAGGGGAACGGCCCGGTGAATGCCCTGGATAGGGCTCTGCGAAAATCGCTGGAGGTCCTTTATCCGAAGATCAAAGAACTCTCTCTGTTTGATTATAAAGTCAGGGTATTAGGCGGGAAGGAAGGGACTGCCGCCAGGGTGCGTGTATTGATCGAATCAAGAGCAAAGCATTCTACCTGGGGAACAGTAGGGGTCTCTGAAAATATTATTGAAGCTTCCTGGAATGCTCTTGTAGACAGTATAGAATACTATGTTTTTAAAATTATGAAGCTAATTAAATAAATTATAATTTTAGTTATTTTGTAATTTATATGCCATTGAAGTATTGAAATACACGGAATAAATTTTAAGATTCCTTCTTTTTTTATGTCCTCTGTGTCTCCGTGCCTCTATGGTATTTGATAAACCGAATATTAAAGGAAAAAAATGGATAACAGGCCGATAGGTGTTTTTGATTCCGGAGTGGGTGGGCTTACTGTTCTGCGTGAAATACGTAAGCTTCTGCCTGATGAAAATTTGATCTACTTTGGGGATACAGCCCGCGTTCCTTACGGAACAAAATCCAAAAGGACCATCACAGCCTTTGCAGGACAGATCGTAGAATTTTTACTGAAAAAAAATGTTAAGCTGATCGTTGCTGCCTGTAATACCGTTTCATCCAATTCTTTATCTTATTTAAAGCAGCATTATCCCATACCCATTATAGGAGTTATAGAACCGGGAGTAGAACTGGCCCTTAAGCTTACTAAAAACCGGCATATTGGCGTGATCGGTACACAGAGTACCATCAACTCCAAAAGGTATAAGATCCTGCTGTTAAAAAGCGATAAAAAATTAAAGATATCGGAAAAAGCATGCCCTCTCTTTGTTCCCATAGCAGAGGAAGGTCTGGCCGGAAGCGCAATAGCGGAGATGGCGATAAAAAATTATTTAACAAAGATAAAGGCGAAAAAGATAGATACGCTGATCCTAGGGTGTACGCATTATCCTTTACTCGAAAAGCCTCTGGAAAAGTTTTTCAGTAAAAAGGTTCATTTGGTAAATTCAGGATATGCTGTTTCGATCATCGTGAAGCAGTTATTGAGTAATAAAGGGCTGTTGAACAAGAGAAGCAGAGCAGGGAAAATATCACTCTTCGTCAGTGATCTGAATGAGACGGTCTTAAATGTAGTAAAGCATACGCTAGAGCTTAAACAGATCAGGCCAAAGATCATTTCTCTTGATTAACAGGGAATCACGCCTGATTAAAAAAATTTGACAAATTATTAAAAATATTTATAATAATATTCTATTAAATTTGGAGATTTGCCATGAAACTGAAACAAGCCTATATCAAGGGAATCGGTATGTATGTGCCAAAAAAGGTCCTGACCAACCATGACCTGGAAAAGATGGTCGACACCTCTGATGAATGGATCACGACCAGGACCGGTATTAAAGAACGGCATATTGCAGCGAAGAATGAGACCAGTTCGACCATGGGAGCGGAAGCTGCAAAAGAGGCCATCAAAAATGCCGGGCTTAAACCCAAAGATATAGACCTTATTATCACTAATACTATTACACCGGATATGCCGTTTCCCAACACCTCTGCTTTGATAGCAAATATTCTTGGTATAAAAAAAGCCGGTGTATTCGATATAGAGGCTGCCTGCAGCGGGTTTATTTACGGCCTCTCTATAGCTAAGCAGTATATACGGACAGGGGAGTATAAGAACATACTTGTGATCAGTAGTGAAGTATTATCCCGCGTCACGGACTGGGAAGACAGGAATACATGTGTCCTGTTCGGGGATGCGGCAGCAGCAGCAGTTGTCTCTGAATCTTCCGGTAAAAGTGAGATCATTTCCATCTATCTCGGCGGTGACGGTGCTTATGGAGATCTGTTGTATCTTCCGGGGGGCGGTTCTCTGCATCCTGCAACGGAAGCAACTGTCAAGAACAGGATGCATTATATGAAAATGAAGGGAAATGAGACATTTAAGGTTGCTGTTACAAAAATGAGCGAATCGGCCCTGACCATACTGGAAAAAGCCAATATAAAGAAATCGGATGTCGACCTTTTGATCCCCCATCAGGCCAACATGCGCATTATTAAAATGGTCCAGAAGACACTGGAATTAAGTGATGATAAAGTATATATAAACCTTCAAAAGTACGGGAACACTTCAGCTGCTACGATCCCCGTGGCCCTTTACGAAGCAGTACAGGAAGGCAGATTAAAAAGGGGAGATAATTTAATACTGGTTGCTTTTGGCGGAGGATTCACATGGGCTTCTGCTGCTATTAGATGGTGATCTTTATTCAGGGAAGCTTATAAAAGTATAACCTTCTGTTTTTCAGTTTTGTAAGAATCTCATAGGATCCGTTATAATCGATATCCCTGATAACCGGGCTGTCGGACCCTCTTATCGAAAAGAGTATTTTAGCTTTTTTATTCATTACGTATATATAATTATCCTGAAACGGGATCATGATCTCTTCTTCTCCATCCTTGTTTATATCAAAACAGGTGATCCGAACCTTTGGCACAGGGGGCATATAAAAGTTTTTTTTAAGATATACTGTTCCGTCAATATTAAGGATAATTAATGTTCCTTTGCGGGTGATCATGAGGAACTTCTCTTTACCTTTTATGTTTATAAGAGTCAGGGGATTATTGAATCTGCCCTGAATGTCCGGCTTTATCGTTACCTGGTTCATTCCGGTCTTATCATAAATATAGATCTCTCCAATACCTGTAAATATCAACAGCTTTTTCTTATTGCTTATTGTCTCTACTTGTAAAAAATAGTCCTGTTTCGAAAGGCCTGGCGCCAGATCCAGACTGAAGTTTGTACGGATACGGCCGCCAGAGAGGCTCAGGGCATGCAGCTTATTATCTTGTGAGATGCTGTTTATGAGGATACTGTTGGATCTGCCGGTCAGGTTTGTGATGATCATGCTTTTGATCTTTTTTCTGCTAAAAGAAAATGGAAATCCATTGATCGTCTCCCCCGTTGCATTCAAACTATGTACCTTCTTTTTTTTATCGATAAAAGTGATATCCGGTACATTGTCATGATCGATATCCTTAATGATTGGTTTAAAGAGTATGTCATTGTCATGGCTGATCTTTTTAATGAGTTTGCCTTTATAATTGATAATAAGGATCTCATTTTTTTTAGATACGGCAATAATATAATATTTATCCTGCAGGGGATGGTATAGTATATCAAGAGGAAACTTCAGTTTATTTTCGATCGTGATCGGCCATCCATATGGCCTTTTCTTGTAAATACTGAATACAGAGATCTTACCTGATGATTCTCCGAATATTATCTCATCCCGCCTGGATGCATTTATATTTCTGATCAAAGGTGTTCCCAGGATCGACCCGTCACATTTTACAGGCCAGTTCGGGATCAGCCTTATCCTGTCTTTTCCCTGGTCCTGAAGATAGAAATTTTTCAGAATTCCGTTTTCTGTTATTTTTAAAGTACAGAGTCCTGTGGTATAGCTGTTTAATATCCGGGAGAACATGTTCTTATGACTTAGAAAGTTTATTTTTTTCAGCTTTTTATTCCAGTAGATCAATACATTTGAGGACCGGATTTTTTCATCAATATGGTTGAATAGCCTGTTGGAGTATAACAGCAGCTCATCGTTATAATTCAATTTTATCACATGTTTTATCACTTCTTCATTTTCACTGATAAGGAAATGGCCCTTCCAGATCGTATAATAGGGAAGGGTCAGGTCCGGGTTAAATATCTTAGTAAGGATATACAGGAGTAACGGGAATTTTAGCCTGTAGATCTTATAATTTCCATAGTTGATCAATTCCGGATCAGTGAAGAGCGAGATGTCTGATATTTTTTTCAGCATGATCCGCGCTTTTGTAAAATCTTTTATTTTTAAAAGGATTATATTTTTTTTATACCCGTATATACTGGCTACCGTGATCCTGCTTCCCAGCCATGAAAAGAGGAGATTATCCAGGGTCATTTTAAAAAATTGCTCCAGTTTTTCTTCTGCTGTTTTTATTTCATTCATCAGTTTTCGGTCAAATGAGAGGACTTCTTTGGTAAAATACCAGGCGGTCTTAAAGTCTTTAAAGGACAAGGTGGTGAAACCGGCAGTTGTTTCAGGCAGGAGATTAAGCGTTGCAGACTCTGTGTTGTCCGTAGTGAACAGTTTTTTATATCTGTTTTCAGGAATATTTTTTATTGAACTGAATCCCTTAAGCAGGGTATCATGTTTGCGGATATCAAGGGAGAGACCGGTCAGAGGGATGTATTTCAGGATGGTTAGTGTCCGGTAAAGTGTATAATTGGACTTTTTCAGATCAGACAGGATCAAACCCGTATTGATATATATTCTGAATGTCTGATAATTGGCTATATTAGCCTTAACCTGTAAATAATTATCATTATGGTATAGATTATTTTTCGATCTATAGGAATCAATACTTTTTTTGATCGCTTTTTTGCTTATCGAAAAGAGAAGGAGGTTTCGATAGAGAGAAATATAAAAAATTTGCCGGCTGTAAAGGATCTTAAAATGGTAGATATTGAACCCCCTATAAGCATCTGATCCGTTAAATTTAAATGAAGAGGAGGTTTTATTATATTTTTTCAGCAAAGTCAGATAAAATTTAAAGATTATATTTTTTATCCCCGTCTCAAATATAAATACCGGATATGTATCTTTATAAGAGACGAGAGTAGAGGGGGAATTGATCAGGTTCACAAGGAATTTGTTTTCATTATACAATTTTATCTTTATATCCGTAAGAGTTGTATAGATCTTGTATGTGTCATAAATGATAGGATTAAAGAGCGGAGTTTGATCAGAACTCCTGATCAGTTCTAATGTCTTTCTGGATTGAAGGAAGTATCTGAATTCAGGATCAATGAACTCATCGGATTTTCTTGGTGCTATGATAAGGTACAGGATATTGATCAGAATTACCATACTGATCAATACTATTACAATACCGGTTATATGCTTTTTTTTTAGAGCCATAGAGCAAATTTAATGGAATAGATTTGAATTTCAATTTAATTTTTACATAGTTTTAAAAGTGTATAATTTTTTATGGATTTATAAATATTAAGGAATATTATTTAGTTTATGAATGAATAATAAAACCGATTATTTAGAATAATAGCGAGGTGTTTAAGATGGATAATTTTGAGTTTGCACAGAGCGTTCCGGAAGCTACTTCTTTGGGGATAAAAGGAATAAAGCATGCAAAAGACCTGTGGCTGGAAATGCTCCGGAGATCGAAAAAAAGCATTGATGTAGGACAGTTCTATATAACCAGTCTTCCGAATGAAGCTATGGAGCCGGTTTTGAAGATCATTAAGGAGAAGGCATTATCAGGAATAAGGGTGAGGGTGCTGGTGGATAAGAACATGGCAGAGCTGGATTATTTTAAAGAATATTTTGACAGTATCAAAGGGATCGAATTACGATTGATCGATCTGATGAAGGTAACCGGGAGTATCATGCACGCGAAGTATATGATCATTGATCAGGCTGATGTTTTCATCGGGAGTCAGAATTTTGACTGGCGCTCACTGACCCAGGTCCATGAGATAGGATTTCGTATTCAGAATGAAAAATTTGCCTCACTTCTTTTAAAGGTATTTGAAACGGACTGGAGGATAGCAAAAACAAAAAAACTTCCTGCTTTCAGGAAAGGACCAAGAAAAAGATCTCCTGAGCTTTCCTGTGTTTATAAGGGTGAGAAGATAATGATCCGGCCGGCTTTCTCCCCTGCCGTGATCACTCCGCTTGAGTTTTCAACGGAACTGGATGAAGTGCTGGGCCTAATCAATAATGCTGAAAAGAGTATTATGGTAAGTGTGATGGAGTATTCAATGACCAGCCATTATTCGGATCTGGTTTTAACAAAGATCGATACTGCTTTAAGAGAAGCTTCATTAAGGGGGATTTCAGTAAAGCTTCTTTTTACGGACTGGGCCAGTAAGGAGCCGAGTATCAGTTATATAAAAAGCCTGTCTCTTATGCCGAATATCGATGTCAAATTAAGTTCAATCCCGCAGCTGAAGAAGAGGTTTATCCCTTTTGCCAGGGTTTCTCACTGCAAATTCATGGTCGTGGATTCTGATCTTTTATGGATCGGTACTACGAACTGGGAACCTGATTATTTCCTTGCTTCACGGAATATGAGTATCGTGATCAAAGGGAAGAATACTAATAAAAAATTAAGAGAGCTTTTTACCAATACATGGGATCAGGGTTTTTCCAGATCTGTGGATGCATCAAAAAAATATATCCCGCCCAGAATCTCCGGTTGAATAGGGCTGGTGCTTAAACAGGCTGATAAAAAAATAATTACCGGTATTTCACATGCTGCGCGTACAGCTTGTCCGTAATATCAAGGTATTGAACATATAAATTCTTAAACTGCATGATGTCTTTAATGTAATCCAGTTCCGCGGTTAAAAGATCATTCCGCACTTCGATCACATAATAGAGCCCGCTTCTTCCCTGGCTGTATTTTTTTCTTTCGGCTGAAAGCTGATCTTTTATGGTCTGAATAAGTTCCCTGTCTTCCTGAACGATTATTCTGTAGGTATTGATCATCTCTATCAGTTGACTCAGATTGTATGAGTAATTCAAACGGAACTCTTCAATATCATTATTCAGTTTATCTGTTTCACTTTTTACTGCTTCAAGGTTTCCTCTGGCCATATGGTCCCCCAGAGGATAGACCAGGGCTAATCCTATGGTATATTCGTCATATTTGAATTCATTGAACTTTCTTTCATTTAAAGAATAGCTTTGCAGAGTACCGGAAAAGATAAGGTCCAGTTGAGGCAGTTTCTCGCTTTTCCCCATCATTATCTCTTTATCAAGAACTTCTTTTGAAAACTTTAGTATACGCATTTTTCGAGTATCAGCAGCATTAAGATCATTGATCTGATAGTCGGCTGGATCATTTATATAGTCATAATCCGGTTTGATCTCTTTTTGATAGGAGGTATCACCGGTATAGTATGTTAAGATGTTTTTCTCCATGTTTAATAATTGGGACTTGTATAATGTCATTGCCTTCTTATAATTTATTGTAATTGCTTTTGTTTTATGCAGATCAACAGCTTCGGCAACACCGCTTTTATATTTTTTTTGCGTTTGCCTTAACAGAGCATCGGCATTTTCATAGTGTTGTGTGTAGATCTTGAGCTGTTCAATGTTAAGGATCCAGTTATAGTACAGGTTATGAAGTTCCAGTATGAAGATCTCATCAGCTTCCTTATTCCGTTCTCTGTTCAGTTTTATATTCAGCTCGGCCTGCTGTACGGGTAATCTGTCTAAAAGGCCCAGCCAGTTCTTTAAGATGGGTTGGCTGATCTGGAAACTTACTTCCGGAACAAAATAGGTTTGTGATGCTCCTGCAGGAAAGAATGCGGAGCTGGCATAGTCCTGTTCTATATCCGTCAATCCTATGCCGGCAGAAAGGCGGGTGCCTGAAAACGGGAGTACTTTTTCCGCACTAAAGGAAAAAGTATCTATACCACTTTTATCGATCGTAATTGTACTCTCCGGAATGGGATGGGCAAAGGTTTTGTAAAAATCAGATTTAAGGTTGATATCATTTATGGCTTTTGCCTGGAGCAGTCTGGCTTTTGCATAGTTCAAGGAATATGCATTGATCTTTGGTGTGGGATAATTCTTGAGTGCTTTTTGAATAAAATCATCCAGGGTGATCAGAGTTTCATTGGTCTGTGAATAGGATCTGGAAGCCAAAAACATCATTATCAGTATAAAGATGAATATCCTTTTCATAATCAAATTCTCCTCTTTGATCTTAAGGGCTTATTGTCTAAAAAAAGAAATGTAGTAAGGGGCTTTAGCCCCGCCTGAATAGATCTGTATTTACTTCAAAAGCGGGCCTAAAGGCCCTTGTTACATTAAAAGTCAAAGCAAATATTTATTTGAATAACAACTCCTAATAGTCCTGTAGTAAAATTACTATAACAGTTTACCTGTTTTTATTTTATTTTCCATTTTTTTTAAAATGAGATGGTTAAAAAATTTTAAAAGTGGATTTTATATTATTTATTTCTCAGCTTTAAATTTATTGAAAAAGCCACTTTTGAAATTTAACCTTACTTTTTTAATTTTGTCTTCAATAATTTCCTTGATTTTTGGCATTAAAAATATAGATTCTGCTCTATGAGTATCAGGATTCTGCATACTGCTGATCTGCATTTGGGAGCTGAATACAAATCATTCCATGACAGGGCACACTCCCTGCAAATG
>JAHITG010000395.1 GCA_018817865.1 Spirochaetota bacterium | reverse complement strand
CTGTATCCTGAGAAAAAAGAGAAGAGTTTTTTTTTAAAGGTTGAGAATAATTATTTGATCAAAAAAGACCTTATCACGGATAAGGTTCAGTTTGACAGGCATTATTCTGATACCATTGATACGGTCATATATAATTCCAATTATATAATAGTAAGCCTTATTAATAAAGAGGGATACTGTTATTATGATGTTCTGGACCTTCATAATGGAAAACATCTCTGGAAAAAGACGCTTTCAACTAAGGTTGTTAAAAAAATAACCCTTAGTGAGAGATATCTTTATCTCATATTATCTGCTGATAAATATTCTGATCATGAGGAGCGGTCCCTGCTGAAGATATATGACCTGAAAGATGACAAAAATATTATTACATTGGAAGATCCGTATATTCAGAATGATCAGTTTATTAATGAGGAACAGGATGACATCTTTATTTATGAATATAAAAAAATAAACGGGAAAACAGGTTTTAAAATAGCACTTATCGATCTTACCTATAAACATAAGCAGTGGGAAAAAGAGTTCAGGACGGACAGTTTCCGCTATTACAGGATAGGGGAATATTTTATTCTTGTCCTGTTTGACCGGGCAGAAAATATATATTCCATATTAAAACTGGATAAACAGTCAGGGGAGACCGTCTGGACACGGGAACTTCAATTTATGGACAAAGATAATGTCGCATACCGGCACTTTAACAATTATATTATTTTTAAATACAGGGCAGGGAAAGAAGGCATTATAACGGATTTTTCATTACTGGATATCGGATCCGGGGAAGAGGTAAAAAGAAAGATCAATATGAAAGAAGAGTATAGTTTTTCATATCTAAATGCCGATCCGGATGAATTTCTTCTGCTGGATGCACCTTACCACTATTTTCTTGATGATGTTGTAAAAGATGTGGGATTACTTTATTTTAATTTTTCTGACGGAAAGCAGTGGAAGGTTGATTTTCCGCCGGGCATTAAATTACTGCAATTTTTTACTAATAAGAATAAAATGTATGTGATCGCTGATGATGAAAATATATACCCGATCGATAAAACATCCGGAAAATTGATCAAAAAGCTTGAGTACCGTCTTGAGAATATATCGGATGAATATATTTATAAACCTGTATCATTTATGATACCGGATGATTATATCGGCACTCGTCTGGGTTGTCTGGCCCCGAAATATTTTCATAAGGCATCGGCAATTCTGGTCATGGCTAAAGCTTTTTACCTTCCTCCCGGGAATTTTGATGTTTCCGCCAATATTCTGGAGGTAAACAGTAAATACTCAAAGGTCGGATTGATGGGAGCGGAATACGAGACGGGAAAAGCAGACAATGAGGATTTTTCCACAAAATTTTCCATGCTCTATTTTGACTTCTGTAAGATCAAGCTTGGCTATAAGTTTATTTTTGCGGGATTTACATTTAAAACATTCTGGATGTACCCTGAATTTAATTTTAAGAATGATCCGATAGGGACACTCCCGGCTGATACCTCTGTCTCTGAACAGGACAAGGAAAAGACAGGATTGGGATTTTATCTTAATTTAAGCCTTTATTTAAAGAGGCTGTATCTTGAAGTAGGAGCAAGTTTTGTAGAGGTCAAGAGTATCCCCCTCAATATTTTGCTTGATTTTATCGTAAGTGAAAAGATCTCCTTGAAATTTATTTATAATAATATTATTGACAGGCCGTTTATCAGTGAGGAGGACGGGAAGCAGAGCTTGGGAAATATCCTTCCGGATCATTTCGCTTATGAGGTTGACTGGAAAAAAGTAAAACTCGGCTTCTCTTATTCCCTCCTCCCAAGGAACAGGTATAATGTTATGATCGAAAGTATGTTCAGTTATAACCGGCTTGATTTTACTTTCCGGGAAGTGGAATTCAGCAATGATAAATATGATATAACAGATACTGTGCTTGGAATGCGTTCGCTTGAGTTTTTTACTGTGTCAGCCGGCCTTGCCTTTTATTATTAATTAAACGGTAAGATCATCCTGCAGAGGTTCACCTTCGGTGGAAGCCCGGTCTGTATGCATCGCCGGCGTGTAGAGGGTGGTCCGGTTCCGGCCGTTATTCTTTGAAAAGTAGAGTGCTTCATCTGCCATGGTAATTAATTTGTTTTTGTCTATATCTTCCATCTTTTGAGGGTAATAGGTGCTCAGCCCTATACTTACTGTTACATTCAATTTTTCCCCATTATACATAAAGGGATGTTCTTCAATATTCTTTCTTATTTTCTCAGCCAGCAGATAAGCATTATCCGAATTTGTCTCCGGCAGTATAAGGGCGATCTCCTCCCCTCCGTAACGAAAGATATAATCTGTTGCCCTGAACATATGCTTTAATAATTTGGAGATCTCTCTCAGCACGAAATCTCCGCTTTGATGTCCATTCGTATCATTAAAACTTTTAAAGTGATCGATATCCATCATGATCAGGGAGAGGGGTTTCCCGTTCCTTTTATGACGCAGGTTCTCTTCCTGGAGTTTGAACTGAAAATGCCTGTGAACATACAGCTTTGTAAGGCCGTCTGTAATAGCCATTTCATATAACCGGGCGTTATTAAGGGCTATGGCGATCTGAGAGGATAACAACCGTAGAAGCTCTTTATCCTGCGGGGTAAAATTCTCGGATGTCTTTTTATTGGATACTTTTATTGCTCCAATAAGGCTGTTTTGAGCGGTCAGCGGTGAGATCAATTCCGTATGATATGGATTATCTGTAGTGATTATGGGAGTGCGGTACTCCATGGCTTTACCTATTGACCCGTCCCCTATGATAACTTTCTCATTGATCAATTCTTCTTCCGTGATTATCTTATTGTCATTCATCCCGATCTTTCCCAGCAGTATCCTGTTATCATCATCAATAAAGTAAATAATTATTTTCTGGACGCTCATTTTATTCATTACCATGTCCATAATAACAAGGAGCATCTGATTAAAATTTAATATGGAATTAATAGCCAGCCCCACTTCCCTGAAGGTGGTCAGATTTTCCACTTCTTCGGATAATTTTATATTGTCTTCATGCAGGTTCTTGTATGTTTCCTCATGTGAATTTAATTCCTTTAGTTCGTCTTTTTTTTGTATTTCCTCTTCCTGCTCAATATCAGGATATTCAAATGTCATCTTTTCTTTTCTTTTTGAACTGAAAAATAAAATTGAAACGATCAAAAGAAGGCTGATTAAAAAATTTCTTATTATAATTTTCCAGGAAGATAATTGAAATCTGTAGCCGGTTATTAGAGATACCGGATCTGTGCCGGCCATGGTTGAAGTTGAAAAATAGAATGAGTCGGCTTTGTTTAATTTCAAGATCATATCTTTTTCAAAGCGCTTATCCGATTTGAGGGTATTCAGAAATGAGGAAAATATTCTGTTATAGCCGGGATCCTTATTGGCTGCAAAGATCACCTCGTCATTTTCTTTTATAATTATAAAGCAGAGGTCATCATACAGTTTGAAAAAACCTTTTGTCAGTGATCTGGCTTTTGCCTGGAGCGAATCCCTGTATTTTTCAAATGAATATGCAATAACCGTGTTTTGATCTTTGAACTTTTTTTCCAGCCTTTGGTTGGCCAGTTTTGTTTCAAAGAATAAAAAGAGCAGGTTAATAAACAGGGCAGTCACAACTGTTGCAATAATGACTTTTTTATTCATATTCCTATTAATATCGTCCTGTTGAATAAATTGATGATAAATTTTTTAACCAGCCTTGAACTTTTCGGCAAACCCTGAGGAATTTTTTTAAAAAAATTCTAGAGGGAAATTTCAAGGGCTAAAAACCGAGAATTTTTCTCCAGAAAAATTCCTCGGTGCAGAGACATAGAGAAAATAGTAGGGACAAGGCATGCCTTGTCCCTACTTAATAATAACTCTGTGCTCTTGTTGGTCTCCTCTGTGATTTTTGTCTCTAAAGGGTGGCTTCACACTGGTTCTCTTCCTCTGAGTTCTTGCTTTTTATCTTTGTTTTTTTGTGGTAAAAAAGTACTTGATAATGATTTTGAATTTAATAATATAGAGGTTATGAGTTATACCGTTATTGCAAGAAAATACAGGCCTAAAACCTTTGATGATCTGATAGGTCAGAAACCGATCTCTGAGACATTGAAAAATGCCATCTCAATGAAAAAGATCCATCATGCATATCTTTTTTCCGGGCCAAGGGGTGTAGGAAAAACATCTACGGCAAGGATCCTGGCCAAGACAGTGAATTGTCTACATGAAGAACCGGGACGGCCGTGTGACAAGTGCCAGAATTGCTCGGAAATTGCTGATGGAATGTCCATGGATGTGGTCGAGATCGATGGTGCATCCAACAGGGGTATTGATGAGATCAGGGCTCTGAAAGAGAAGATCAATTATCATCCTATCAATTCCGCTTACAAGATCTATATTATTGATGAAGTTCATATGCTGACCCCGGAAGCTTTTAATGCATTATTGAAGACTCTCGAAGAACCACCGGAGCATATTATTTTCATGTTCGCTACCACCGAACCGCACAAGATCCCTTTAACAGTCCTGTCCAGATGCCAGAGGTTTGACTTCAGGCGGATCACCATAAACGAGATCACTGTACATCTGAAAGAGATATGTAAATCAGAAGGAGTGACGGCTGATAAAGAGGCTTTATTTCTTCTGGCAAAAAATTCCGATGGAAGCATGCGTGATGCACAGAGTGCCCTGGACCAGCTGATCGCATACAGCGAAGGAGAGATCAATGTTGAAAAGGTAAGGAACATGTTCGGCCTTTCCAATACGGAGATATACCATCTCTTTTTATCCTATATTCATAAACAGGATGTGGAAAAAGGCATTAAATTTATCTCTAAAATATATAACCAGGGATTAGACCTGAAACTTTTTATTACCAGTTTTCTTGATTTTCTTCGCAATCTTTTCCTGATCGCTAACAATATTGAAGATGAGTCCATCCTGGAAGAGAATGAAAGTGAGATCGTACAATTGAAAAAATGGACCGAATTTTTTAAAGAGGATGTCCTGGATGAAATGATAAAATATTTGATCTCCTTTTTAGAAAATTTCAGATACAGTACACTTCATAAGATATTAGTTGAAGTGGCGTTCCTTAATCTGATCGATATTTCAAAAAGGATCTCTCTGAAATTTATTTATAATTACATAAATAGTTATGGAGCAGCTGAAGGATATGGAAAGAAGGATCAAAAGAACGGACCTGTATTGGTAGAAAACGGGAAAATGTCTTCAGGACCCGTGGGGCCGGCTGATCCTTCAAGTATTTCTTCTGAACCAGAAGGAACGGAACATGAAGATCAGGCAGAGAATAAAGAAGGGAATAATGAGTATAAGGATCTCTGGGACGCTATTGTAAAAGTAGTTACCAATGAGAAACCGCGTATCGCAGCTCAGCTTAAAAAAGGAGAATTGATCGAGAATAAAGAGAATAACCTGCTTATCTCCCTGGAGCATGTATTGTATTTTGAAAGTTTAAATAAACAGCGATCACTGGTTGAAAAGATCATAAAAGAAAAACTAAATAAGGATTATCATCTCAAATTTAAACTCCGTGTACCCAAGGGAGAGAAACCCCAAGAGGAAGAGAAGTCAGATCCTGTTATTCAGAACGTACAAAAAGTTTTAAAAGCTAAAGTAGTGAAGAAGGAGGCTTATTCATGAAGAATTTTGCTAATATGTTTTCTCAGATCTCCAAGATGCAGGAAAAAATGAAGGCCATACAGAAGGAGCTTGAGAGCAGAGAAGTGGAAGCAAGTGCCGGTGGAGATATGGTCACAGTAAAAATGAACGGGAAGAAAGAAGTAATTGAGATCAAGATAAATAAAGAGGTTGTAAATCCCGATGAAGTGGAGATGCTTGAGGACCTTTTAGTGGCTGCAATAAATCAGGCACAGACTAAAGTTCAGGAAGTGGTAAGTGAGGAGATGGGAAAGTTAACCGGAGGGTTAAATATACCCGGAATGCCTGATATGTCCGGCCTTATGTAAACAGTGATGTCCAGTTATTCGTCAATAGAGGAGTTGATCAGACTCTTTTCAAGGATTCCCGGTATTGGGCCTAAAAGTGCTGAAAGGATCACATATTTTTTACTGCAGTCCAATAAAGAGTATGTAAACAGTCTTGCAGATGCCATAAAGGTCATTAAACAGAAGATCAAAAACTGCAGGATCTGCGGAAATTATACGGAAACGGATATATGTGATATCTGTGCTGATCATAAAAGAGATAAACATAAGATCTGCGTTGTTGAAGAACCAAAGGACCTCATGGTCATTGAGCGCTTAAAGATCTATAACGGGCTGTATCATATTCTCTTTGGGGTCATTTCACCCATACATGGTGTCGGGCCTGACGATCTGAATATCCGGCCGTTCATACAAAGGGTGAAAAGCTCTGAGGATAATATCGATGAGATCATTGTTGCTACTAATCCGACATCTGAAGGTGATACGACCGCTTTTTATATATCAAAATTATTGAAAGATCAGAAGATCAGGATCACAAGAATTGCGTACGGGATCCCGGTAGGGGCTAATATTGATTATACGGATATTGTAACATTAACACGATCATTCCTTGACAGGAAGGTGTTTGAATAGAAAAACATCTATATAATAATTATCTTTTATTAAAGAGGGTACCATCATGCCAAAAGTAGAAACGAGGAAACGGGAAGAGGTTCTGATACTGCACAGCAAATCACTTCATATATATTTGACCGGTTTTATTACGGCAATACTTTTTACTGCAATACTATTCTTTATTTTATGGAATGTTCATGGTCATCAGATGAATGAGAAGATCACCCTATCCTGCCTGTTTTTTTTTATTGTCTGTTTCATCAGCAGTGATATTATTAATCTGGAATATTCATTGCTGAACAAGAGAAATTTAAATTATAAGCCTCCGTTTCAATTTATACTGGTTTTTGTGATCTTGCTCGTAGTGGGATTTATTAATTTTCCGGATAAGATCCAATATTCCAGAAAATATCTGCTCTCAAAATACACTTTTGAATTTATTCTTCCCTTTATTTTTTTTGGGCTTGTAATTGTGGACCCTGTTTATCTTATTATCAGGACTGTTTTTTTTAAACTGCTTGAATTCATCGGCGGAATGGATTATAAATTGATCCTTGACGGTGTTGTTTTTCAGCATAATCTTGAGATTAAATTCAGCAATACGCAGCGATATGGCGGTGCTTTGACACTGATCGCATTTACTACTGTCTGCTATGATGAGGATAAAATAACAACTCTCAGTATGAAACATCAAAAAAAGATCAATTCTTCCGTAATAAATATTATGCGGCAGAATATGAGGATAACGGATGTACTCGGTAATTTTGAAGAAGGTAAGGTTGGAGGCATATTGAGTAATACGGATATTGACGGCGCAAAAGTAGCCGCTCACAGAATTCTTGGGATTCTATATAATCATCAGGATCTGAAGAAAGAATTTGAAAAGTATAATATGAACATTAAGTGCGGTATAAGCAGATATGTTCCGGAAATGAAACATTGTAATGACCTTATTGAAAAAGCATTACTGTCTCTCAACAAGGCAATAGAGGATAGATCATTAAAAATATATTACATGCAATAGAGAAACGAGCGTCAAACTATCTAGTAACCATCCTGCTTAGATAAGAATATCCTCATAAAATTTTATAGTTTACTGTTGCTCAGACACCAATAAAAGCTTGACGACAGATAATAAATGGATATAATGGATCGATTTTTATGAAATACAGAGAATTTATTTTATTAGCATTCATCCTTGCCTTTTTCTATAATTGTGCTACAAGTTCAAGGGTAGAGAGGATGAAGGACCTTGAAGATATAAAAAACAGTCAGCTTGATAAAAGTTCTTTTTCTACAAATACGATCACCATGTGGCGTGGAAATAATATGCATAATTTTTACGGGACAGGGGAGATCCCTGACAAACCGAAAGTTCTCTGGAAGTTTAAAACCGGGCAATACCTGGAAAAGCGGAAGAACAGAATATGGGAAGGAACCGGTTGGAGCGGCCAGATGAGCAAATACGGAAAATATGTATATGCCCCTTCTGTGGACGGGACCCTGTACTGCTTTAATTTTTTTACGGGAAAAATGGTCTGGACCTTTAAAGCAAAAAATTCTATCAAGTCTTCCGTCTGTGTCTATAAAGATAAAATCTATTTCGGTTCGCGTGATGATCACTTTTATTGTTTGAACAGGACGGATGGGAAGCTGTTGTGGAAATTAAAGACAAAAGCTGATGTTGATTCTTCTGCCTGTGTGTATATGGGTAACCTGTATGTGGGAACAGAGGATGGCCGTCTGCTCTGTCTGGACCCTGACAAGGGTACGATAAAATGGAAGAGGTTTACGGACGGTTCAATAGAATCTTCGCCGTGTGTTTATAAGGATTTTGTCCTGATCTCTTCTTTCGGCGGCAGATTATACTGTATAAATAAAGATACCGGTAAGCTGAAGTGGACCTTTAAAACCGGTGATGATACGGATTCTTCCACCGTGATCTATGATAAAAAGATCTACCTGGGATGCGAGAACGGAAAAGTCTTCTGCCTGACGTTAGAGGGTAAGAAGGTGTGGGAATTTAAAGCTGAAAAGGGAGTATGGGGTACTCCTGCTCTAAAGAACGGAAAAGTATATATCGGTTCACATGATAAATATTTTTACTGTCTGGATGCACAAAAAGGTGAAGTGCTCTGGAAATTCAAAGCCGGAGACGGAATATGGGGATCAGCGAATGTTATCAAAGATAAAGTGATCTTCGGATCGATCGATGGCAAACTGTACTGTCTTGATACCGGAAAAGGAATTCTGAAATGGAAGTTCGATACGGGCGGAGCGATCTTTTCATCCCCCATTGTAATTGATGGAATAATATATATTGGATCCCGAAATGGGTATATCTGGGCCTTAATAGAGGAGAAATATATTGGATCTTAAAGGAAGAAATATATTGAATATTAAAAAGAAAAATATTCTGAATCTTAAAAAAAAAGATATTAAAATAGCTCTTATTTTAAGTTCCATTATCGTGTTATGGATATTGACCTCAGGACTTACAAAGTATATAAGGGCAAAGCAGTTTTTTAAGGACTATCCGGAAAGAGTAGTGATCTGGGAAGAAAGTGCTGATCAGATGCTTGATTCCGCTACTAACCGGTTTTTGGGTAAAAATGTTGATCTGAATGTGTATGAAGTTGTGCCGGGATTTCATTACTGGAAGATCGCTCAGGAAAACAGTGTGGATATTGATACTATCATAGGCTGTAATCCGTTCATAAAGAGTCTTTTTGCCCGTGTCGGTGACAGGATCATTGCTGTCAATAAAAAAGGGGCCCTCCATTATGTAAAGAACAATGAGCAGGTTGATATTTTAGCTGAGCTTTATGATGTTGAAGCAGGAAAGATAAAGAAGAACAACAGGATAGGGCTTTTTAGAAGATTACGAACGGGGGATGTCGTCTTTATCCCTGATGGCAAACCAAAAGTAGTGACTAAAGATATGGATGCTTTATTCAAACGGCGCCGCATGTTTAAAGTCCCTACGAACGGGTGGGTTGCAGGCAGGCCATATGGAGTACAGATGCACCCGATTTATAAGGTCAGAAAGTTCCATAAGGGTATCGATATGAAATGCTCAGAAGGTACTCCCATATTTGCAGCAGCTCCCGGGATCGTTATATATGCCGGCGGCGGAGGTACGTATGGAAAATTGATAAAGATAGAGCATCCCAACAGTTACGAAACAAGATATGCCCATTGTTCCAAGATCTATGTGAAGATCGGGCAGGAAGTAAAGGACCATCAGTGTATCGGCCGGGTAGGCTCAACAGGCGTTGCAACGACTGCTCATCTTCATTTTGAGATAAGGACCAATGGTAAACCGGTCGATCCGATGAAATTTTTATGGTAAATATAAAAATTAATGAGAAGCGATTAGTTCAGACTTTTATAAAGCTTGTGACAATAGACAGCCCCTCTTACCAGGAAGAAAAGATCATTAAGTATCTGATCAGATTTTTTAAGGATAATGGCCTAAAGGTTAAATTCCAGAAAGTAGGATCATCAGGAAATATTGTGGCGTTTCTCAAGGGGAACAGGGAAGGGCTGCCTTTATTCTTTAATGCACATACGGATACGGTACAGCCCGGTACAGGTATCAAACCCGTGATAACCGATAAGCTAATCCGATCGGATGGAAGTACCATCCTCGGAAGTGACGATAAATCTGCCATTACTCTTTTCCTGGAAGGGATACGGTATATAAAACAGAACAGGCTGAAACATACGGATATTTATTTTGTCCTGACTTATGCCGAGGAGCAGGGACTGGTCGGCGCAAAGAATTTTGATTTTTCATTATTAAAGGCAAAGTACGGATTCAGTTTTGATTCTCACGGAAAGATCGGCACGGCTGTTCTTTCCGCGCCTACTCATTATCAGTACACGGTCACGGTAAAAGGAAAGTCCGCTCATGCGGGGATCGAGCCGGAAAAAGGGATCAATGCAATTGTAACGGGAGCAAAACTTATCAATAAGATCAAAGTCGGAAAGATCGATCATGAGACCACTGCAAATGTCGGAAAGATAGAAGGCGGGATCGCCACAAATATTGTCCCTGAAAAGGTTGTGTTCGAAGGAGAAGTGCGCAGCAGGAACCGGGAAAAACTAAAGCGATATATTAAAGATCTAAAAAGTATCATAAGTACATTCAGGAAAAAATACAGAGTAAAGATAGACCTGGATCTCAAGCTGGCTTACAGGTCCTATGATTTTTCAGGGACATCTTTCCTTGTGAAGCAGTTCCGGAAGGCATGCAGGGCCATTAATATCAGCCCTGTTTTTGATAAAAGTAACGGTGGAAGCGATTCGAATATTTTCAACCAGAACGGCTTTCAGTGTCTCAATGTCTCTACCGGAATGGCTGAAGTTCATTCTACCGAGGAGTATATTCTTATAAAAGATATGGTGCAGGGGATGAAGCTCTTTTTGAGCCTGATCACACAATGGTAAAAAAATAATTGAAAATGGATCATAATAGGTTATTATTAAACGAAGTTTGATTGCAATAAAACTATAAATTTCCGATAGATGTAATATGAAAAATAGGTTAATATTCATTATTATTGTATGTTTATGCTCATCTCTTTATGCCCAGAATGCCGTGGATCTGTATAATACGGGTGAAGAACATTTTCAGCGATCCAATTGGGATGATGCTCTCTACTATTACAAACAAGCCCTTGAAAAAAATCCTTATTACAGTAAAGCACTGATCAGGATCATCACGATCAATTACAAGATCAATAATTATGAAGAAACAGAAAAGTATGTCAACAAACTGTTGAAGACAGCACCGAATAATACTGATGGACTGGTTTACAAGGGTAAGTTGAAATTGATCGAGCAGAAAGATGATGAAGCTTTAAAGATCTTTACACAGGTCAAGAAGATCGAACCGATGAATTATGATGCTCTTCTGGGTATTGCCAAAGTATATATCAAAAGAAGATATTATGATGAAGCAAAAAAGTATCTGGATAAGGTCCTGAGAATAGATGAGAAGCGGGTAGACGGGTATGTCGTGTATGCTGAATTCTATATTGCCCGGAAAAAATTAAAAGAGGCAAAGGCCAAATTGAAGAAAGGCGAATATTTTAATCCGGCAGATCCAGGTATTTATTTTTACTATGGATTGATATATGATAAAGAGAACGATTTCAGACAGGCAAGGGTTTATTATGAAAAATCTTACTATAGTGATCCGGAAGATCATAATACCGTACTGAACCTTTCAGATGTATATTTTAAATTAGGGGAATGGACGAAAGCTATTGAGTTCATAGAGAACAGTATTTCCGCTTTCCCGAACATGTCCCCCTTATACAATAAACTGGCTCTTTCATATCAATTCAACAATGATATAGATAATGCCGTAAAAAATTTTATCAAGGCATATGAGCTGAAAAGTACTGATGATATTATAAAGTTCCAGCTGGAGGATGTCCTGATCTTAAAAAGGTCTTTTTATAATAAGGACAGAAAAAGATTCGCCGGCATGCATTTTAAGAATGCGGATAACTATAATAAGAATTTCAACCGGTATGACGCCCTCTATGAGTATAAGAGAGGGCTTCAGCTGCACAGTGAGAACTGGAAAGAAAGGTATAATCTGGCAAATTTATATAAACGAACCGGTTTTTTAGAGAAGTATTTAAAAGAACTCCAGGTGGCATTGATGCTTGATCCGAACAATAAATATATTAATGACAAGCTCGAAGTGGCACGAACTTTTAAGAAAGACCGTCTTTCTTATGAACTGGGAATAGACCAGTATAAAGTGAATAAAGACAGGATCAAGATCTATGTCCCCGCTTTCAACAAAAATGATAATAATTATATCAATAATCAGTCGGGTAAAGTAGTTGCTGAAAGTATTAAGAATCATTTGAATTTATACAGTAAATTTGAGGTTATTTTTGATACCAAGGATACGGCTGATCATTATTTTAATGTGAATAGGAACGAAGTCCGAAAGACTGCCAGATCTCTGGGTGCTGATTATTATCTTTTTGGAAGTTTAAAAGAGAACGAAGATTACCTTTCAATAAATTTTAAGATCTATCCGGTACGAAATGATGAACCGGTGAATACTTTTTCCGGTGTTGCGCGGGGGAAGGACAAGCTCTATTATCTCTCAAAAGATATGGCTTCCCAGATCAATGGTTTTTTCAGGATTTCCGGTACGGTTATCAGGATAGAGGGGAATGATATCGTTGTCAATGTGGGGCAAGATGAGGAAATTAAAAAAGGGGATATACTGGAGATCTATGATCAGGGGGGACTTTCCAAAGATTTTCACCTTCATAAATTTTATAAAAGACCAGGAAAGGTCCGGGGTACTGCCAAGGTAACCAGGATCGATGAACAGATAGCTTTAGCTGCACTTGAAGACCTTGATTTTGTCAATAAAGTAAGTGTTAATGATAAGATCGTCCTTATTAAAAAGGAAAAAGAGAAGAAAAAAATAAAATGACCATTGATGGGAAAAGCAGAATTTTAGGTGTCTTAGGATCTCCTGTAAAACATACCCTATCTCCTGCAATACATAATTTCTTAATAGAAAAGTACAATATTAATTATGTTTACCTTCCATTGGAAGTACACATTGGCAATTTCAGTGATTTTATTAAAGGGGTTAAAGGAATAGAAAATTTTTACGGATTCAATGTTACCGTCCCTTATAAAGTGAATATTATTAAATATCTTTCAGAGATCTCCCCGGAAGCGGAAACTGTCCAGGCTGTAAATACCGTAAAGATAGAGGGAAATAAATTAACAGGATTTAATACGGATCTATTCGGTTTTAAACGATCGATCCAGATGAACTTCCCTGACCTCACTCTTAAAGGAAAAAAGGTACTTTTGATCGGTTCGGGCGGTGCATCAAAAGCTGCGGCATATTCGCTTTTACTGGGCCGTATCAAAGAGCTTGTGATCTGTAATAGAACATATCAGAATGCCCGGAAGCTGACAAAGTTCTTAAAAACGGATTTTCCCGGTGCAAATATTACAGTTGCCCCTCTTGAGGAAGCTTATCTGGATGAGACCGGGTTTCGGCCGGATCTTATCATTAATTCTTCTTCGTACGGATTAAGGAATGAGACGAAGCCTTTATTAAGGTTAAAGTCTTTAAAAGGAACAAAGACCATCGTATATGATCTGATCTATAACCCCAAAGAGACAGCTCTTTTACGATCCGCTCTTCAGTATGATCTCCTGATCCAGAATGGCCTTGATATGCTGATCCTTCAGGCATTGCAGTCCTTTTCTATCTGGACATCTATTTCAATTGATGAACTTCTTGGAAATGTTCCAATACTGAGAAAGATCCTTAATAAACAATTCTAAATTCAACAAGATAAAGAATTCAAGGATTATAAAAAATTCATATATCCTTCAGGCACTTCGCAGCAAGGATAATTTACGAAATTTTTCAGCTATAGGTAAACGTTCGGAATTTTTTAAGGTAGGGACAAGGCATGCCTTGTCCCTACAAATATTTCCAGTCTCTCATGGGTGTCTTCTCTTATAAGTATAAAAATATAATATTCTTGACATTTGGGATTGATTCTATAGATTATAGTCTTGTCTATAATTTAGAGGGCGTATATTTATGGTTCAATTAACACAAAGTCTTGAGGATTATTTAGAAGCGATCTTTATCATCGGTCAGACAAAAAAAGTCGTACGGGTCAAGAACCTGATGGACTATTTTGATTATAAGGTCTCTTCGGTCAATCATGCCATAAAGCTCCTCTCTGAAATGGACCTGATCGAGCATGAGAAATACGGGTATATTGAATTAACGGATAAAGGGAGAGATACAGCCGGAAAACTGTATGAAAAACATAAGAGCTTAAGCAGGTTTTTTATTAATATCCTTGATATCGATGAAAAGACTGCAACGGAGGATGCCTGTGCCGTTGAACATCATCTTCATAAACAAACCTATCAGAGCTGGTATCAGCTTTTACAGTATATGGAAAAGACAGGGGACGGGAAAACATTCGTTAAAAATTTTAAAAAATTTTTGAAAAAAACATAAAAAACATTTGACTTTTAAATTGCTTCGAATATGATATAGGCAAAATTGTTATTTATTTGCAGTAGCTTGTGAATAATTTCATAAGGTACGCGTGATACATGCGTATCAGGGGAGTAGACAGCAGTTCAGGCGATTTTGAATAATCATTAATAGCAGAGGAAAATTATGAAATATGTAATTTTAAAAAAGAACAAACTGGATGAGTTTATTGTAAACCTCTCCAAGCAGAAAAAAGTAATGGCTCCGGTCTCCAAGGGGTATAATAATTATGCCTTCGAGGAGGTCACACGCGGAGGCCAGATAGCTCTCAAATATATACCTACCATTCTCCCGCCTAAAAAATATTTTATGCCCCAGTATGAAACTGTGGTTGAATATGATACTAAGGATGGCAAGCAGAATATGGAAGCAATAGTTGAATATGATGAGATGATCCTATTCGGGGTTCATACATGTGACCTGGCAGGTATACAATCTTTGAATGTTGTTTTTTCCGACCGGCCAAAAGATCTTAATTATATAATCAGAAAGAATAAAATTATTCTGATCGGCCTGGAATGTAATGACTATTGCGATGAGCATGCCAGCTGTAAACTGGTGAACAATGAACTTCCCAATGGAGGATATGATCTCTTCTTTACGGATCTGGGTGACTTCTTCCTGGTACATGTCAATACATGGGAAGGAGAGAACCTTATTTCATTGACAAAAGTGTTTGAGCCGGCAGATGATATTCATATGAAGAAACGGGAGAAATTAAGGGCGAAAAAGAGGGAGATCTTTAAAAATGAAGTGAAGATCAATCCCGATCAGATACCGGACCTGTTTGACAGGTCTCATAACAGTAAAGTATGGTATAAATTGGGAGAACGATGTCTTTCATGCGGTAATTGTACCAATGTCTGTCCTACCTGTCACTGTTTCGATGTTGAAGACGAGATCAACCTGGACCTTAAAACAGGCAAGAGGATCAGGATATGGGACTCCTGTCAGCATGAATCGTTTGCAAAAGTGGCGGGTGGGGAGAACTTCAGGAGAAAAGCAGCAGGCAGACAGCGGCATCGATATTTTCGTAAATTTAAATATCCTGTCGACAAATTTTCGCGGTATTTCTGTACGGGTTGCGGGAGATGCAGCCGTACATGCATGGCTGATATCAGGCTGAAAGAGACCCTGGATGATTTGATAAAGGAGAGTATTTAGAAGATGAAAAGAGAGATCATTAGAAATAGTGAATTCGAGGTCAAGAAGGGGCGTATTGTAAGCACCAGGCAGATGACCAAGATAGAGAAGTTTTTTGAAATTGCCCTTGCGGATGAAGAGCCTCTTGGCCATGATCCGGGCCAGTTTGTAGAAGTTTCTTTGTTCGGCGTTGGAGAAGCTCCTATCTCAATAGCCTCTTCTCCCACCAAACGGGGGACATTTGATTTGTGTGTCAGGGCAGTAGGAAAATTTACCAATGCCTTACATAAATTAAAAGAAGGCGATGAAGTAGGGATCCGGGGACCATTCGGCAAAGGTTTTCCTGTTCAGACCCTTGAAGGGAATGATCTGCTGATCCTGGCAGGCGGATTGGGAATTGTTCCTCTCCGGTCTCTGATCGATTATGTGAGGGCCAATCGCAGAGATTTTGGTAAAGTTACTATCCTTTTGGGATGCCGGACCCCAAAGGACATGCTCTTCGGTGATGAAGTAGATGAATGGAACAAAAGGCTGGATGTAAATTTCAGCTGTACCTTTGACAAAGCTGATCCCGAATGGTCCGGTAATGTGGGTGTGATTACATCTCTTATTCCGGGTGTTAATTTGGATCCGGAACATACCTATGCTGTTGTTGTCGGGCCTCCGATAATGTACAAATTCGTTATAAAAGAACTTTTAGCAAAAATGATACCGGATACGCACATTATCCTCTCTCTGGAGAGGCATATGAAATGCGGGATCGGTAAATGCGGCCACTGTCAGATCCAGGGTATTTTCTGCTGTCAGGACGGGCCTGTCTTTAAATACAGCGAATTAAAAAATATAAAGGGAGCAATATAATATGAATAAGCCAAAGGTTGCTTTTTTTGACTTTGCCTGCTGTGAAGGTTGTCAGCTCCAGGTTGCCAATCTTGGTGAGCAGCTTTTAGATATACTCGGAGTGATCGATGTTGTGGAATTCCGGGAAGTCATGTCAGAGAAGTGGAATAAGGAGTATGATGTGGCTATTATAGAAGGAAGTATTACAACCCCTCATGCCGTGGACAGGATAAAAAAGATAAGAAAACGTTCTAAAGTCCTGATCGCCTACGGCTCCTGTGCTACTATCGGCGGAATTAACGGAATGAAGAACAATTTTGAACTGGATGAGATCCGTGAGCATGTTTATCCTGATAATGCAAAGCATTTTCCGACCATTCCCACCATGGCCGTTGACCAGGTCGTAAAAGTGGATTATTATGTAAATGGATGTCCGATTTATCCGCCGGAATTCCTGAAAGTGATCAAGGCTGTTCTGAAAGGCATTCCCTATGCAGTACCGGATAAGGCTGTCTGTGCGGAATGTAAATTGAACGAGAATGTCTGCATGTATGAAAAAGGTGTCATATGTCTCGGCCCTGTTACCAAGGCAGGATGCAATTCCTGGTGCATCAATAACGGGAATATCTGTTATGGATGCAGGGGTGTCGTTACCAATCCTCAGGAACAGGCTCAGAATGATATAATGGTCAAGTATAAAATTTCGCTTGATCTTATGCTGAATAAAATGAATATGTATAATAAATGCAGGGAGATAGATAAGGATGAGTAAAAAAGTGAATATGAATATAAAGGTTGAATATTTGACCCGTGTTGAAGGACACGGGAATATAGTTGTCAATGTAAAGGACGGATCTTTAGGAGCCTGCCGTCTGGATATCGTGGAAGCACCCCGTTTTTTTGAGGGAATGCTCAGAGGAAGGTCCATCTTTGAAGCTCAGCATATTACTTCAAGGATCTGCGGGATATGTGCCTGCGGGCACAGTCTCTCCTCGATCCAGGCTGCTGAGGATGCAATAGGATTTAAACCATCACAACAGACCATTGACCTGAGGAAACTGCTGTTGCATTATGAGATCCTTGACAGCCATATCCTCCATATCTATCTGCTGGTGGCTCCCGACCTTCTGGGTGTTCCCAGCTTCAGTCCATTGATCAAAACTCATAATGCTGTAGTAAGAAGAGCACTGAGGATGAAGAAGACCTGTAATGATGTCTGTGATATCCTGGTGGGGCGCCATATCCATCCCATCTCATCTGTAGTAGGCGGATTTACAAAACTGCCAAGGGAGAAAGACCTGGAAGCCATGCACAAGCATCTGACGGACATGCGTGTTGATATGGATGAGACTGTCCAGCTGGCTTCTACTTTAAAATTTCCTGAATTTGACAGAGAGACAGAATATGTAGGCCTTGTCAGTGATGATAACGAGTATCCTTTATTAATGGGTGATATCGGTTCTTCGGACGGGGTACGCATGAAGAAAAAGGATTATAAGAAAATAACCAATGAATTTATTGTTCCTCACTCTTCGGCAAAACACGCAAAACTGAGCAGGGAATCATATGCGACCGGTGCTCTGGCCAGGTTGAATTTGAATGCGAAGAAGCTTCATCCAAAAGCAAAAAAAGTCGCTGATGCTTTAGGTTTCAAGACCAAATGGACCAATCCCTATCTTAATACGGCAGCACAGCTGGTTGAGTGTGTACACTGTATAGAAGATTCCATTGCTATTATTGAACGATATCAGAAGAAAGGCATTAATCATAATGAAGAGGTAATAGTGGGCCTCAATGAAAACAAGCAGATCCCGGTCAAGGCAGGGAACGGTGTAGGCGCTGTTGAAGTTCCCAGGGGAATTCTCTTCCATAATTATGAAGTAGACAAAGACGGGATCATAAAAAACGCAAACTGTATCATCCCCACTAATCAGAATGTAAACAATATTGAACATGATATGAAAAAGCTTGTTCCGGAGATACTGGATAAGGGTCAGGAAAAAGTAACATTGGCTCTAGAGATGCTGGTGCGGGCATACGATCCCTGTATCTCCTGTTCCGCGCATTTTCTGGATGTAAAATTTGTTAAATGAAGAGATCAAAAGAATTTTTAGACCTTCAGATGGACAGACTACCCTTATCATTACCGTTGGGAATACGCTCCGGTCAGATGATGGTATCGGCCCTTATATCGCAGAGGGGATAAATAAGGATCTGAAAGACCTGATCCTTCTCAATACCGGGGATAAGCCTGAAAATGTCATTGATCAGGCCATGGCGTTACATCCCGGGAAGACCATCATCATCGATGCAGCGGATTTCAGAGGAAAAGGCGGGGAAATACGCCTGATCCCGAATGACCTCATCCCGCAGAATTCCTTAAGCACCCATACCTTTCCTTTACAGGTTGTTGCCCAGCTGATCGAAGAGGATACCGGTTCCAAAGTATATTTTATAGGTATTCAGCCGGAAAACGTAGGTCTGGGAGAAGGGCTCTCTCCCTCTGTAAAGGAAGCTGGTGACAGCATAATCTTCTTTATAAATTCAAACTACCTCATGGAATAATTGGATAAGTTTATCCGCTGATACCTTTACTTCATCTGACAGCTTATCAATATCGGTCAATGAATATGGCTGTATTCCAATAATATACCAGTCAGGAGAGGGCTTGATCCCTTTGATAAATTCATTGATAAGCCCGGAATGAGTATCGATAGGGGAGGAGTAGATCTGTGAAGAGTTCGTAAAGGTGATACTTCCTGGATCCTTTCCCGCTGCCATGCAGTCAATGATGATCACTATATCAGGAGACAGGGTCTCTACCTTTCCGATAAAATTGACAGGGGCATTCCCTGCATTGATCCTGAAGATGTTCTCTTTTTCCGGAAGCCGGTGAAAGATGTATTCCCCCACACCGTCATCACCCCGTATGATATTCCCGATACAGAAGAAAAGGATCTTTTTATCTTTTGATCCTTCTATTCTTTCTTTGATCTTATTCAGCACTTCTTCCATTTTTCAAATGTACTTTTTTTATTTTTGATTTCAAAAGAATTGTGGATAATGTAAAATAAAGAAAACCGGTAATTATGTGATGGATAAAAAATCAGGAGAGAGTTTCAGATAAACCATACAAAGCAGAACTATTTTGATCGGCTTGTATCATCTTAATCAAAACTTATTCCCAGAACTATAAAAAGAATCAGCAAAAAGAAGAGAACATACTGGACCACTGAGTCAGCCAGGACTTTCTGCTCCTTTTTAACGATACAGGTCAGTGTAAAGATAATTAAATTCCCCGTAATGACGGTCAGGACCAGATAAGATACCATGAAGAAAGAGTTCTGAAGTGAAGCCATGATCATAAAAAGGCCAAAGGTAAAAAGCATGAAGGTGCTCTGATGCCACGGTACATACAGGCTGACCTTCATCCCATCGGGAAGGGATTCTTTAAAGAAGGCAGGAAAGAGATTCTTTTCACCCCACCAGGCATGGGCCGCTGAGACCAGAAAGAGCAGAAGGCCTGATAACAGGAAAAAAATATTCATAATAGATACTCCTTATTATATTTTTATTATGGTAATTAAATTTAAATCTTATTTCCACTAAAATTTCATATATGTAGAACAGTTTGGCTTATAATAGTAAAAATGAATTGACGAAGAAATCAAATCAGGTATATTCTAAAAAAATGAAATCATTCATTGCTCGATCAAAGATTGATAAGGAGGAATATTCATGAAATTGCAAACAATACAGAAAATAGGAGGTATCTCCCTTATTGCAGGATCAATTCTCTTTGCAGCCTATTCAATACTGTTTCCGCTGATACTGCCTGTCTCTGAAATTCAGCAGGATTTCACAATGCTGGTCAACGATGCCCACTGGACCACGCTCGCTTTGATCGTTATGGCGGGGATATTATTGATGATCTTCGGCTATATGGCTGTTTATTCACGGATGTATGCTAAATCAGGTATAATCGGGTTTCTTGGTTTTATCTTTATTCAATTGGCTTATCTTTTCCAGGCCTGTAAGGTGACATGGGAGATTTGCCTTTATCCTGTTATTGCCAGACAGCTGACCGCTGCACCGCTTCTCAGAGACGGAATTATTAAACATGATCTTGCTGTTGTTTTATTCAGGAATATTTCCAGTATCTCCATTCTTTTGGGGATCATTCTTTTCTGCCTGGCCATTATCCGGTCAAAAGTATTTCCTAAAATAGCAGGGATACTCATTTTCTTCGGAGCCTTGGCCTATGCACTGGGGCCGGTCTTCCTGATCCGTATTTCCGGTATTTTTATTCTTTCCACGGGATGCCTGATCCTGGGGCTGGAGCTGATCCGGGGTAAAAAGACTGCTTAGAAAAAATAAAAAAAACATAAAATAAATGAGGAGGTAAAATGAAAAAGATATTACTGATTCT
>JAHITG010000394.1 GCA_018817865.1 Spirochaetota bacterium | reverse complement strand
TTAATCCATTTGGGCAATAACCTCTATTCAAAAGACTGAAGATCAGGACAATAGGAAGAATAAGATTTGTAATAAGCTGACTCCTTTACAAGAGGGATCTTTGTCCTGATATATTCCAGATGCTTCAGGAATTTCGTATCATCATAATTACGTTCCTTGAGCCTTTTGGCAATTAAAGTGTACATTATCAGGCTTTTTGAGGAAAGCTCCTTATCAAGGGAATTATCCATAACCAGCCGGTAATACTTTAATGCAAGATCCCATGAACCGGTCCCGGGAAAAAGGCCTTCCGGATCAGGCATGGTAGCATATATATTACCCATTGTAAAATTTGCTTTATCCGATGAACCGGCCTTCTCCTTCAGGTCTTTCATCACTTTTGAAAATTCCATTAAATTAACCTTTACAAAGAGACTGCGGTGGTCATTATAATAACCATTATGATTGGCATAGTACTTCACATTCCCTTTTTGAATATTTAAAAAGTTTGCAGGTTCCTTTGTACTGATAAAAACATGCTGCCCTTCTTTGGAACTCCAGTAGTGACCGGGTATTTCCTTAAATATTACATACGCCTGATCATACTCCTGTTTGCAGAGGAACCGACGCCCGCGAATAAAGAGGATATCTTCCCTCGAATGCGGAAACTTCCACAACAAGATTTTATCCAGAACTTTTGGTTTCCGGACAAGTATATCAGAGAGACCTTCCAGGTCTTTATCAGAAGCATCTTCATTCAAGAGTTTATAGCCGGTCTCACTGAATTTTGCATTATAAAAGGCTATTGAAGCCCTTCCTATATCATTCATTTCCTGATATCTTTTTCCAAGCAGCCTGCAGATGGTAGAATATATCAGTTTATTATTCTCACTTGTTTTTAAGGCAGCCGCCCATTTGAGACTTTCTCCAAATGACTTCTGAACCTCATCAGATAATCCCTTACCCTCATTAGCGAAAGTGATCAGGACCCTGATAAGATCGATCTGGTTTTTCAATGCAGTATCTCCGGCGCTTTTATTATCTGCCTGCCGGATCAGCAAATCGGCTTTTTTCATATCATTGGCCAGATAATTCAGATAGGCTGAAGCGATCAGCCAGTAATTTTTATTCCTTACTTCTGTATTTTTTGCCGTCTCCTCGCAGAACCGTGCCAGTTTTGCAGGTACTTGGATCCGTTTATCAGTTTTATCCGGCCCCACATTCAGATAATACCGTTCCAGGTTTAAGATCTTATTCATCAGAACGATTTCCGGATGAGCCGATTTCGGCCTTACCTCAAGAAGTTTCTTCAAAGGTTCGAGATCATCAGCCCGGTTATTTACAAAATCCCGTACCATCCAAAGCACCCCCTGCTTATGTTTGCTCTCCATTGATTTTAAACAATCACGCCATTCGGAATCTGTCGGCCTGATCCATTCCAGGGATCTTTTTGCAATGGTCATGAATACCGGGGATTGATCGAACATGGTCAGATACATCTGGATAGCTTTCGTCTTCTGGTTCAATAACAGAAGCGCCCTGGCTTTGTACCCCAAAGCCCAGTAATAGAGCATGCTCTTTTTGGCATGTTTTGTAATATATTTATCAAAGAGATCCAGGCATTTTTTATGTTCATCAAGCAATGCTGCCAGCCGCACAGCCTGAAAACTGTATCTTCCTTTAAAAAAATCTTTTTTAGCCTGATCGATCATTAAAACTGCTTTTTTAAAAAATTCTTCCATCTTCCCTTTGTTTGATCTTTTTTCTTTGTCCCAATCATAATACCATCTTGCATCGGCTACAGCCGCAACTTCCTTAGCATACTTAATATATTCCAGCGCTTCCTTATCCTCTTTTAAGAGGTGAAAGTTATCGATCACATTCACAGAGGGAGAATAAATAATGCCTTCAAGCTCTTTTAATGTCCCCTTTTTTTCAAAATACAGATACCACTCTTTCAAATTTGCATTCTTCTTCAGATCTGCTTCAATTCCCTCAAGAACTTGGGGAGTAAAACCCAGATTTCTTGGTATGGGGTAAAGATTGATGAACAGCGGTTGATTAATGATCGAGTATTCAAAGAAGGAGACATCATACTGCGCATCATATTCATAGGATTCCCAGTATGCACAGGCGTAAGTATTATCCGCATAAAAAACAAAAAACAGATAAAGAAAGAATATGGAAAGAATATACCTCACTGAACCGTATCTCATATGGGCGCTCCTTTTATATGAAGATAGATCATATTTATAATTATAGTATTCTGAATTTTT
>JAHITG010000393.1 GCA_018817865.1 Spirochaetota bacterium | reverse complement strand
TGATCCCACATAATTAATATAACAGATAATGTACACTATATTCTTTTTTTAGTCAAGTATTCCGGTTATATCAAAGAAAAAATTTATTTTAAATTACAGGCAAAAATCTAATTTTTTACTTGACATTTTCTAAAAATGTGATACTATTTTGCCAACTTGTTTTTTGTTTTCTTTTCTAAAAGTTTATGCGTAAAGGAGGATAGGATAAATGACAAAAGGTTCAAATGCATTGGGACGGCATGTACTGGTTGAGTATTTTGATTGTGATTCGGAGAGTCTTAATGATATTAACTATATTCGTGACGCGATGTTGACCGCTGCAGAAAAGAGCGGAGCAACAGTAGTTAATGATGTTTTTCATTTGTTTAATCCTCATGGGGTTAGCGGCGTAGTTGTAATTGCAGAATCCCATCTTGCTATCCATACCTGGCCGGAGTATAATTTTGCCGCGGTAGATCTTTTTACATGCGGTACTGAAGTTGATCCCTGGATAGCATTTGAATTCTTGAAAGAGAAATTCAAAGCCGGGAACCATGTGACAATGGAAATGAAGAGGGGTGTTCTGGCTCCTAATGGACGGAATATTGCTTATAAACCTGTCAGTTCCGTTAAGAAAGACAAGAAGATGAGATTACCATCGGTCTGACTGACGAGTAATCGGTCATTCGATCGAAGGTCTTGGCTTTATGTTGAAAAAGATAAAGGAGTGAAGATTGGGCTCTCTGGAAATTCCAAGAAAGTTTTATATGGTCAAAGGTAAAGGTGACGCTGAATATAAATTAAATGCATTTGATAAGGCGTTATTAAATGCCGGAGTGGGTAATACAAACCTGGTTCGCTTAAGCAGTATTCTCCCTCCTCACTCTCAGGAAGTAGACCCGGTTATGCTTGAACCGGGACAGCTCTTAACATTAGCTTACTCCAGCTACACAAGTAATGTAAAAGGTGAACTCATTGCAGCTGCTGTCAGTGTGGCCATCCCGCAAGACCCGAATTTGAATGGGCTGATCATGGAGCATGCGGGTCCGGGTACATCAGAAGAGATGCAGAGGATCGTTATCCGTAAGGCCGAGCTTGGCATGGAGTATCGGGGATTTAAAGTTAAGGAGATTAAAAGCATTTCTTCTGAACATGAAACAGTAGATATTGGAGCTGTGTTTGCAGCTGTTGTGCTTGTTTGATAATTCTGGCGGAGAGGTATAATGGATAACTGGGCAGTTGAAAAACATGATAGCTTCATGTATGGATTTAATGTAAAAGAGGTCCTGTATGAAAAAAAAAGCAGGATACAGGAAATAAAGGTCGTTGCGACGGAGCGTTACGGGAATATTCTTTTCCTTGACAACTGCGTTATGCTTTCCGAAAAGTGGGAATTTATTTATCATGAAATGATCGCACACCCGGTACTGTTTACCCATCCTTCTCCTAAAAAAGTCCTGATCATCGGGGGAGGGGATGGCGGTACTTTGAGAGAAGTTTTAAAACATCCCAATATCCGGTCCGTAGATATGGTTGAGATAGATGAAGATGTCGTGAACGTCTGTAAAGAGTATTTTCCCGCAGTCAGTAAACAGATCAATCATTCAAAGGCAAATATTCTGATCGAGGACGGGATCAAGTTTGTTGCCAATAAAAAAAATGAATATGATATTATCCTGATAGACTCCTCGGACCCAGTGGGCCCGGCTGAAGGCCTCTTTAATTCGACCTTTTATAAGAATGCCATGGAATCACTGAGAGATGACGGGATCCTTGTTGCCCAGTCAGAATCACCTTTTTTTGAAATGTCCTATTTTAAGAATGCCGTTAATAATATAAAAAAAGCATTCCCTATATCCATGACATATACTGCCTTCATTCCCGACTATCCTTTCGGATTATGGTCTTTTACTATGGGTTCCAAATTATATGACCCTCTCCATAATTTTAATAAAGATAATTTTGAAAAATATAAGCTTGCTACAAAATACTACAACCAGAATATCCATTTTGCCGCGTTTTCACTCCCGAATTTTATTAAAGATGTAATAAAATAATGAAATTTTTAGATGCAAAAGAGGATTATAAGGCTTCACGAATCATCCTGTTCGGTGTTCCATTTGACGGAACTTCCTCTTTTCGAAAGGGGAGTGCAAAAGCTCCGGATGAAATAAGAGCGTCTTCAGATTCCATAGAGACCTATTCACCGTATCTGAATAAAGACCTGATGGACCTTGATTTTTATGATGCCGGTGATCTAAAAGGTTTATCCCGGGAACAGAGTGAGAGTATGTTCGATTCCGTGTCTGAATATATGAAGAAGATAACATCGGATGGAAAGATCCCATTTGCTCTGGGCGGAGAACATCTGATCACTTATCCCGTAGTTAAGAGCTTGATGAATGTTTATGAAAATATTACTGTGGTTCAGTTCGATGCGCATACAGATTTACGGGAAGATTATGACGGGGTCAGATATTCCCATGCTACAGTAATGAAACGCTTATTAGAGATAGACGGCGTAAGCCTCATCCAGACCGGTATCAGATCCGGACCAAAAGATGAATTTGAACTTATGAATACAAATAAAACTTTTTATAAATTATCTGACAAAGAATTGATCCTGAAACAGATCAGGAATAAAAATGTATATATTACCGTGGATATAGATGTGTTCGATCCCTCTTCCGTTCCGGGCACCGGCAATCCCGAAGCAGGCGGGATTACTTTTCTTCAATTTATAGACTTCATTAAAAATATTAAAGATACTTCCCTGATCGGTTGTGATGTGGCTGAACTGAATCCTGATCTGGACCCTTCCGGTATCTCCTCGATCTTTACGGCTCAGGTTGTCCGGGAATTACTGCTGATCCTGTAAGATTTTTTAAAAAAAAGCCTTAAAAAATTTGTATATAAGAGAAAAGGCCTGAAGCGGTTCTCATACAGGTTTTTTGAGGTGAAAATATGTTTAAGATCAAAGGTAATGCCATACTCTTTAAAGGTAAATACGGGTATATGCGTATTATACAGGTATACCCTGAGTATTTTGTCTATGGGAGCGGTTCTCTGGAAGAAGTGAACAATATTAAAGAATCAACCTATCTTCATCTGTGCCGGCTCATTAAGAAATACAAGATCAGCCTGTAGCGCTGTTTTACCAATAAATTAAAATGGTTGACTGTAAAAAATAATAGTATAATTTTTATTTCATTATGGACTATTCTCAGTCTGTCAATTCATTTTTAAAAGATCTTTCCTTAAACAGCGGGATATTTTTATTGAGGTTATAATTACAAATGAGATCAGTTGATTCCATAATAGATTTTATATTAAAGAGCAGGGACTTTGGAAAGAACATTACATTTGTTAAGAAGATTCGGAAAAGAGATGCCAGTTTTGTAGATTTTCCCAATGAAGTGGAGCCTGAGCTGAAAATAGCATTAATGAATAAAGGCATCGGCCGTCTCTACACTCATCAGCTGAAAAGCTATAAAATGGTGAAGGACGGCCGGAATGTGGTTATGGTCACTCCGACCGCTTCCGGAAAGACACTGGGGTATAACCTTCCCATACTGGACAGTCTTATTAAGGATGACAGCCAAAAGGCAATGTACCTTTTCCCTACCAAAGCGCTGGCTCAGGATCAGACTGATGAAGTGAATGATCTTTCAAAGCATTTAAAAAAGAAGATCAATATATTTGTATATGACGGTGATACACCGGCATCGATCCGTCAGTCCATCAGGACCAAGGGGCAGATCGTTATTACCAATCCGGACATGCTCCATTCAGGGATCCTGCCCAATCATCCTAAATGGGTAAAAATGTTCGAAAATTTGAAATATGTCGTTATTGATGAGATCCATACATACAGGGGTGTGTTTGGCAGTCATTTCGCGGATCTTATCCTCAGGCTGAAGAGGATCGCAGAGTTTTATAATTCCAAACTGCAGTTCATCCTCTGCAGTGCAACGATCAACAACCCCGCTGAACTGGCTTCAAGGCTGATCAACGAAGAAGTAGAGAAGATCGATGAGAATGGGGCTCCGCAGGGAGAGAAGTACTTTCTACTGTACAATCCTCCTCTTGTTGACCATGAGCAGGGTATCAGAAGGGGTGTTATACTGGAGAGCCGGAGGCTGGCTTCTTTTTTTATTAAAAGCGAGATCACTACTATTGTCTTTACCAGAAGCCGTTTGAATACTGAGCTTATTCATTCCTATCTGATACAGGATAAGAGTTTAAAGCTCTTAAAAGATAAAATAAAAAGCTACAGGGGCGGATACCTTCCTTCGGAAAGGAGAAAGATAGAACAGGATCTGCGGAACGGAATTATCAAGGGGATCGTCTGTACCAATGCCCTTGAAGTGGGCATTGATATCGGCTCTCTGGATGCCTGTATTATTGCAGGATATCCCGGTTCCATTGCCAGTGTCTGGCAGCAGGCCGGACGAAGCGGGAGAAAGGATAAACCTTCAGCCGTGATCCTGATCGCAAGCAATCATCCGCTGGACCAGTTCCTTATTAAAAATCATGAATATTTCTTTTCACAATCACCGGAAGAGGTTATTATAAATCCGGAGAACCTCTTTATACTGATGGACCAGATCAAATGCGCAGCCTTTGAACTCCCGTTCAAGGAGGATGAAAGGTTCGGGCGTGTCATTGTAAAGGATATGCTGGATTATCTTCAGGAAGAGGATATTGTCCATAAGGCGGATGATACTTACTACTGGAACAGTGATTCATATCCGGCTGAGTCTGTCTCCCTTCGCAGCGCCATGACGGATAATGTTGTGATCATAAATACGACGGAAGGTAAGAATGAGGTAATAGGGGAGGTGGATAAAGAGTCTGCTCCTTTCCTTGTGTTTGAAGGGGCAATTTATATTCATCTTGGTGCCCAGTATAAAGTAGAGAAACTTGATTATGAACAGGGTAAAGCCTATGTCCAGGAGGCCAAAGTCAATTACTATACGGATGCTATCCCGAAGACTGATATTGAAGTTTTAAGTGTGGACCAGTCTCTGCCGGGAATTGATTACAAGAAGAATTACTGCAGTGTTTCGATCAAAACAGTGGTTCCTAAATATAAAAAGATCAAATTTTTATCTCATGAAAATATAGGTTTCGGTGATATAAATCTTCCTCAGACAGAGATACAGACGTATGCTGCTGCAATAGTCATGAAAGAGGAGTTTTTAAGGTCCATCATTGAGGTCGAAAGATTTAGTGAGGTTCTGCTGGGTGTCGCCAGCCTCCTTCGTAACATTGTTCCTTTACATGTGATATGTGACTATAATGATATACGCACCCTGGGTCAGAAGAAGTCCGTCTTTTTTGAAGAG
>JAHITG010000392.1 GCA_018817865.1 Spirochaetota bacterium | reverse complement strand
CTGTCCACATCCTTTCCCATAAAATCTGAGCCATCCAGTATTTTAACATATTTTAATTTCCCGCGTTTAATAATTATTTCCCCGGTTTTAGCCGAGATCTCTTTACTTAATGTTGCAACAATAGAACCTTTCGTGTCAAAGGTAGCAGGAGAAAAATTCAGCTTGTTATCCGGATCCGGTTTTTCGATCTCATCCAGCGTACCGGTAGTAGCCCATTTCACTTTTACGGGACCGAGATAATTACCTATTCCATCGAAACCCACAGCATATAACACGATCTCATCATCCGTAGTGATGGTCAACTTTTTAATATCTTTTCCCTCTTTACCGGGCGCGTCAACGATCTTCAGCACGGTCTTTAAAAGGTCATAGCATAACTGAAGATAATATATTGCTTTTTGATGACGGGGATTGACTATGAGGGTCTCTTTAAAGAAAGGAATGGCTGTTTTATAATTCTCCTTGTTAAAATGATTTAAACCGCGATAAAAATTGGTCTCCATGGTCTGATACTTGTAAAATGCTTTTTCAAAATAGATTTTTGCCCGGTTATGAGTAGGCTGAAGCTCCAGGACCTTCTGCCATGATTCAGCAGCGCCTTTAAAATCACGCTGTATATAACTCTTTAACCCTTGCATAAAAAAGTCATCTATAATTTTATCTTTTTCACCAACACCTTTTGAAGGACGGACAGCATTCACCCCGGTAACAGGCAGAAATAAAGCTACTGTAAGCAGCAATAATAAAAATAATATGAGTTTTTTCATTATATATATTAATTATACTATAAAAAAATTAAATGTCAAAAAAAACCATTTCAAGCATAAGTATCGATCAATTAAATATCTATAACACAATTATCGGCGTTAAACACCTCGAAATTAAAGATAAAACCAAAATTATTCTTTTACTTTAACGGATATTTTATCAAAAAGAACACCGGGAACAGAAAACCCGGAATAATCACTTTTTACATCATCGGCTTTGATCAGATCACTGAAAAAGTCAAACATATTACCGGTGATCATACAGTTCTTCACCCGGCCGGCAATCTTCCCGTTCTTTACGACATACCCGAGCTCTACATTGGATGAAAATTCACCGCCTATGATGTTACTCTGCCCTGCGCCCAGGAACTGATCCACAATAAGTCCTTCATCCATATCCGAGATGATAGCTTTACGTTTATCTAAAAGGGTCTCATCCTTCACATTAAACTCTATATTGGTGAATCCGGGTACAGGAAGTGCCGTGGTACTCCTTAAACTGTGGCCGTTGGAATGAAGGCCCATCTTGCCGGCTGTCTGAAGGTCCAGGGGAAAAGCTTTCACAACACCGCTTTTAATCAGAGCGATCGTCTGCGGAGCCAATCCATCCCCGTCAAAAGAAGAGCTTTTTGGATACCCATAAAGACCCGGGTTATCAATAATATCAATATCTTTGTCAATAAAACTCTGATCGATCTTATCACAAAAATAGGAGATCTTTTTCTCGAAAAGTTTCCCGTTAAAACTCTGGATAAAGAGGTTCATCAGAGTGGAAAATGCTTTGGGTGTAAAATAGACCTTATGCGGACCGCTGGAAACGGACGCACTCTTCTGTGCATGTGTATATAAAAAATGAATGTTATCCAGAATGGCCTGGATCTTTTCCCCGGAAGGCACATCGCAGATGGAAAAATAATCCCATATCTCCAAAAAATTCTTCTCCTGTGCCAGAAAGATCGAAACTGAGCAATCTATAATGGTCTTTTTCTCATCCAGGCCGAGGCCGGCTGAATTAAAGAGCCTTTTACGCAAGACATCTTTTTCCAGGTGAACATTTACCTTTAATTTATTATTAAGCTTCAGTAAATTACGAATATAATGATCTCCCCATGCAAGCATAGCTTCCGGGGACGTTTCTGCAAGGTCCTCTGAAAAGATCCCGAGATCCTTTTCGGCACTCTTCTGTTCAGGAAAATCAAAAAACGCTTTTTCGCCCAAGCCGGATGTATCTAAAGCATTTTTGGCGGTATCTTCAAGGGATGAAAGATCAGAAATAGAGCTGAACCCTATCTTATCTTTATTTTTTATTCTTAATCCTGCTCCTTCGTGAAAGGAACCCTCAATACTTTTCAATTCATTATTCTCAAAAACAACCGGGAGGGATTCACTTGTACATATGAACAGGTCAAAATCTTTAACACTCTTTTTTATTCCGCTTAACAGTTCTTCCACCCTTTAAACGCCTCCAACCAGAACATTCTCTATTTTCATATGCGGGCCGCCTGTTGAAACGGGAAGGGGCGATTGGCCTCCTTTACCGCATCCTCCCAGGCCTCCAAACAATTTCAGGTCATTGCCGATCATCCGGATATTCTTCAGGGTCTCAAAGACATTACCGGTCAGCACAACATTCTTTAATAATCCTTTCACTTTTCCCTTTTCTACCTTGTATGCCCTGCCTGCCGAAAAAGTGAACATCTCCAGGTTCGTCTGTCCTCCCACATAATCAACCGCATAGATACCATTATCCACTGAGGAGAGCATCTCCTCCAGGGAATGGGTCCCGGCTTCAATATAGGTGTTCGTCATTCTGATGATCGGCTGAAAGGAAGCGTTGATCGCCCTGGCATTTCCGGTCAAAGGTTCATCCATCTTTTGGGCCGTCTCCCTGGAATGAAGGCGGCTGAAGAGGGTCCCTTTTTTGATCAGGTATGTTTTATCAGCAAGCACGCCCTCGTCATCGGCAAAGACAGATCCGGCCTCTTTTTTCATGCTGCCGTCATCAACAATGCTCAGCTCTTCAATGCCGAAGCTCTTCCCTATCTGCATGATATCCATCATCTGGGGATTCTCAAAGATAAAATCAGCTTCGGACAAATGGCCGAAAGCCTCGTGAGCAAAAACACCGGAAAGCTTAGGGTCAATGATCACATCCATGCGTCCGCCGCCGGCCATTTCCGCTTTTAAAAGGTCCTGGGCAGTTCTGCCGGCTTCTTCCACTGCTTCTTCGTGTCCTTTTACGATCTCATATCCCTCATATCCGCCCCAGGAGTCCTTTCCGATCTGGATATTATTCCCGTCACGGGCTACTCCCACTACAGCCATTCCCGTAAAAGTTTTATCCTGTGAAATAAGGCTTCCCTCAGAATTGCCGTAAAAGAGCTCCTCTTTTTTATCAATGTATGTTAACTTTCTGTTTATTACTTTTTTAAACTTCTTTAACAGCGAATCATATGAAACAAGCAGGTTATATTTTTGATCCAGACTGACTGATCTCGGGTCGATCCGGTAATCTGTCCTGAAATCTCTTTCTATCTTTTTATAAGGTTTTATCCTTCGTTTCAATTTTGAATATACTAAAGCAGCATCAACATTTTTCAGGACCTGCTCGATGTATCCATCAAGATCTGAAATATTACTGAAAGAGACAAACCCCCATTGTCCTTTATGAAGGATCCGGATATTACCGGAAAGAACCTCTTTTTTACTGATATCCTCGATCATTCCATTTGAGAGTACCAGGGAAGTAATAAGCCTTTTTTCCAAATGGATCTCACTGTAAGAAGCAGCTAACCTGGAAAGATTCCTCTTAATAATATCGATCATTTCTCTTCTTCCAGCTTCTTGATCAATCCGCTTTTCAAGGAATCCGAAAAATCAAATCCTATCTCAGCTGAAGGCACAAAGATAATATCATTCTTATCAACCTTCTTTATCATGAGATAACGCAGTATGAGGGGATTCTCTTTAATATATTCCCCAACGATCTTTAAATACTCTACTTCATTTTCTGCTTCCTGTTTCAGTTTTGATCGTTCAAGCTCGATCTTCCTGATCTCCATCTGAAATACTTCTTCATAATCCAGGGACTTGTTTACAAGCTCCTTGATCCGTCCATAATTAACATCAGGGACCATATTTAAATTCACGATCTTTAAAGAACTGATCAAGATCCCTTTATTCATCATCTTTTCATTAAACTCTTTTAATATCTCTTCCTTATTCCTCTCGTAAAAAGTGTTCAGATCCCGGTTCTGTTGTATTGCTTCGTTCAGTTTTTCATGGAACAGAAAGAAAAATTCCTGCTTAACGGCTGAGATAATATCTGTAATACTGTTATAATGATCAAAAAGGTATTTATAAGCTTTAAGATCTATTTTATATTCGATCAGTATCCTGTTCTTCAATAGCTCTATATCCTTATCCAGAAGGGAAATATTCTTACTGAAGAGCAGATCTGCTGTTTGAGTGATAACAGGATATTTTTTTATTACAATGTTTCCGGGGATGATCTTCTCTATAACCAGATTGTAGGAGCTCTCCTTTAAGATCAATTTATTATTGAACTTTGAATAAAGGATACCGATATGATTTTCAGGTATCAATACAATACAGGTATATAAAGCAAATAATATAATACCGATCACTAAAAACAGAAAGATGGTTCTGCCAAACTTTTTCATTCTTCACCTCTTTAAATTACTTTCAACCCATATAATAAATATTTCAAATATACTTTCAACAAAAGAAATCCCATCCTTTAATTATTATTTAATAAAAGCCAATGGTCCAAATATGATCGCACCTGCTCAATTTCATCGGGATGAAACCATTTAATATGTTTCTCTTTCCTGAACCATGTCATTTGCCGTTTGGCATAATTCCTGGTCTTCTTCATGGTCTCTTCTTTTGCCTGCTCAAGAGTCAGCTTTTTATTAATATAAGCGATAGCCTCTTTGTACCCTATGCCTTTTCTTTCCAGCAGCTCTTCTGAATAGCCGGATCGAAGAAGATCACGGGTCTCTTTTACCAGTCCTTCATCATACATAGACTCTGTTCGTGCATTGATCTTTGCATAGAGATCTTTCCTCTCTTCTGTTAAACCGATCCACAAAGCATTATACAACGGACTTTTATCGTGCTGTTTAAGATAACCGGAGAATGGCCTGCCTTCAGAATAATAGACTTCCAGTGCTCTTTTGATCCGGACCCTGTCATTCTCTTTAATGACTGAAGCGTACTCATGGTCCTTCTGCTGCAGTTTTTTATATAAAAACAAAAGGCCTTTCTGCTTTTCGATCTTATCCAGCCGCCTGCGTAATTGTTCATTCCGGCCGGGAGCTTCAGAGAGGCCGCACATTAATGAACGGATATACAATCCCGTTCCTCCGACAATAAAGGGTATCAGGTCTTTATTATGTATTTCAGTAATAATATTTTTTGTACGGGAGATAAAATCATAGGCTGAAAAATTCTGTTCGGGGTCCACAACATCGATCAGATGATGCTTCACCTGTTTAAGAAGTGCCTTATCCGGTTTGGCCGTGCCGATATCAAGATATTTATAGACCTGCATTGAGTCAGCAGATATTATCTCTCCCCTGCCTTTTGCCAGGCTGACGGCTATACGGCTTTTTCCCACTGCTGTAGGACCGCAAATAATGATTACGGTTAATCTTTTCAATTTAGAATATATGCTTTTTACTTATCATTATAAGAGTATTTTACTTTTCCTTTCAGGATCTCTCCAATGATTATTTTCAATCGTTTATCCCTGTCCTTCTCTTTAAATTCCAGCAGCAGCTCCGGTATCTCTTCAAGCTTGGTTCCATACTTGATCATGGCTACAGATAATTCATATTTATTATGAGAGCTCTGGATGATCTCATCAACGGGAAACTTCATCCTAATCCTCCAACCAATAAAAAAATTTCGTTCTCTATTATATTACTTTTTATTTATGATTTCAACTATTTTATTTATTGTCTCATCAAGAATACTGTTTACAACAGTATGATCATAAAATTTCTGATACTCAAGCTCTTTTTTTGCATTCCGCAACCTTATCCGGATGGTCCTTTCACTGTCGGTCTTCCTGTTCCTCAACCGCCTCTCAAGTTCCTCAAAACTCGGCGGAAGGATAAAGATCGAAACAGCGTCAGGATAGGATCTCATCAGCTGCAGTCCGCCCTGAATATCTATATCCAGAAGACACGTCTTTCCTTTTTTAATAAAATCATCGATCACCTTCCGGGCAGTTCCGTAATAATGATTGTGAACCTTTGCCCATTCAGCAAAAAGCCCCTCTTTTACCGCTTTTTTAAATTCCTTTTTATTAACGAAAAAATAGTCCTTTCCATCCTTCTCTCCATTCCTGGGCATCCTGGTAGTTGTAGATACGGAATAACCCAGTTCCGGCTGTTTCTCCTTCAGATGTTTACATATTGTGCTCTTACCTCCGCCTGAAGGAGAAGAGAGAATGATCAGGCGGCCTTTCTTGTTATCTTTTATTGTTCCCATAACTTGATACTTAAGAGGAATGCGGTATTACTCAATATTCCTGGCCTGCTCCCGCAACTGTTCGACATATTCTTTCAGCAGTATAATATCCTTCGTAACTTCAATATCAGAGACCTTGCTTCCGATCGTATTGATCTCCCTGAGCATCTCCTGCAGTAAAAACTCCATTAACCGGCCGCACGGCTT
>JAHITG010000391.1 GCA_018817865.1 Spirochaetota bacterium | reverse complement strand
GGTATCTTTGCGCAATCCCGGGTATTAAACAGGGCATTTTTAAAAAACCATAAAGTTGATCTATATATTCCCGGATGCCCGCCTCATCCATTAACTTTTATCAACGGTGTACTAAAACTGCTTGGTGTATAAATGGAAACGGTTCTCATTTTTCAAAACGAAAATGAGAACCGTTTCCATTTATATTATTAAAATAAGATAATTTTCGGTTCCCACAAGGCGATCCTTATAGTCTTCCCCTTATATAACCCGTGCCGTTTATAAATATATGAAGGAAAAGTTACCTGAAGATCAAAGACCGCCTTACTTCTTTTGATCTTAAACAAAATGGTAGTGAAATTCGTAAAGAATATCACATCAATGATCTTGCCTGTAAAGAGATTATTCTTCAGTTCTTTCCTTATGGGATAATTCTCCTTAATGATCTTTATATCCTCTTCCCTGATACAGAATTGGACCTGTTTATCCCTGACAGCAGTTCGGCCGGCTCTCTGATGGATGGAAAAATTTTCAGCCCTGATCTCGATCATATCTTTATTTTTCCTGACGATCTCGCCCTGAAAGATATTTTTATAACCCAGGAAACGGGCTATCCCGGGGCTTTCAGGAGCCCTTAAAATGGAATCCATATTCCCGGTCCGGCGGATCTCCCCGTCCAGCATGATCCCCACTCTCTCGCCCATGACAGAAGCTTCATTTAAGTTATGAGTAATATGGATCACCGGGATCTTCAACTGTTTAAGGATACTTTTCATCTCCAGCCAGAGATTTCTTTTAAATCCTTCATCAATTGAGGAAAAGGGTTCATCCAGCAAAAGGATATCAGGATTGATGACCAGGGCCCGTGCCAGCGCCACTCTCTGCTGTTCTCCTCCGGAAAGATATGTTGTCTTTCTTTTTAATAAACTCTCTAAATTCAAAAGCCGGATATATTGTTCTTTTATCCGGTTATTGATATGAGCCCTTCTTATTTTAAGCCCGTAATTAATATTTTCCTCCACGTTTAAATGCGGAAAAAGAGCATAATTCTGGGGGAGGTATCCCATATTCCTGTCCTCCGGGGGGAGGCCCGTAATATCCCTGTTCATTTTAATTATTTTGCCGGAAGAGGGTCTATATATGCCTGCTATACATTTCATCAGAGTAGTTTTACTGCTTCCGGTGGGGCCCAGTAAAACAAAATACTCGTTTTTTTTCAGGTAAAGATCAATATTCTTCAGTATAAAATCCTCTTTCTTAAAATTGAGTTTTCTTATTTCCAGCATAGTGATTTAAATAATCCTCTTCCAGTGCAGTATTTTTTTGATGACAAGTAATATGGTCAAAGATATCGTGATCAGGATCAGGATCAGGACCACGGCATTATAGATATCAACATTTTCAAAACTTAAAAAAATAGCTATGGGCAAAGTCTCGGTCTTCATAGTCATGGCCCCGGCTACAGTGATCGACGCGCCGAATTCGCTGATCGCTTTTGCCCAGATCAGAAGTAAAGTGCTTATGATCCCTTTTAATGATAAGGGCAGTGTGATCGTTGTGAAGACCCTGAAAGAATTGGCACCCAGTGTCCTGGCGATATTCTCATACTCCTGGTCTACATTCTCAAAAACATTCTTTAAAAATTTCACGGAAAATCCGATTATAATAAAAAATTGAGCCAGGATGATACCCCTTATTTCAAAAACAAAACCGGTAATATTATTTTCGATCATCTTCCCGAAGGGAGTATTAAAAAAGATAAGGATCATGGCGCCGACGGCAACGGGTGAGAGAACGATCGTCAGGTCGAACAGGGTATCGATGAAAAATTTCCCGGGAAAATCATGCCTTGCAAGATAATAACTGACGGGGATACTGAATAAAAACGCAATGACGGCCGAGACAGTAGCCGTAAAAACAGAAAGTTTAACAGCATAAAAGATCTCATTAAAATTAAGTCTGGAAACAGAATGATTATCCTTTAATCCCCAGAAAAGGGAAAGGATCAGCAAAAGAAAAACAGCAGTCAGAAACAGGGTCAGGGCGATAAAGATACTATTAAATATTTTATTTTTCATTTTCGGATCAATCGAAAGTATTCTTCCGGTAAAATATACTCGCCCCCGATCCGGGCATGAGGAGCCAGCTGTTTTGCTTCCTTCAATGAAGTGATATAGCCATATTTTTTATATATTTTTTTACCTGTTTCTGATGTGAGAAAGTTTATAAAATCTTCTGACCTGTGCCTGTTTTTTGTATAAACAGGTACGGCAACCGGAACAAAGGAAAGCCGGGGAAGCATCTTCTCCGGGATAGGGATATACTTTAACTTATCAGGATGCCACCTGGAAAAGACACGCCAGCATATGATCGCATCCACCTTTTTTAATATTACCAGATTAACTGTTTTTGCGCCACTGCTGCCGTATGTTACTATATTGGAAAATATCTTATCCAGAAGATGATTTTTAATTAAAAATTCAATGGTATACAGTCCTATGGCAACTGTCTCAGGATTACCGATCCCTATTTTAACTCCCCTGTTCGTAAGGTCTGAAATTGATCTGATATTAGCCGGATTAGATACAGGTACAACAATACCCAAAATCAGATAAGATACGATCTTTTCAGTACCTTTCAGTATTAAATTCTTTTTTATTCCCTTTAGAATATAATCCGGAGAACCGGGTAAATAAATATCTCCCTTTTTTGTCAGCTCTATCTGTGAAAGCAGGCTGCCGGATCCGCCGAATGACAAATGAACTTTTATGCCTTTCTCTTTCTCGTATATCCGGGCGATCTCCTGTACGGGCAATTTATTGGCAGTACCGCACATTATTAAAAGCGAATTATCCTGTTTCTTTTGGCAGGTATTCAGAGGCATTACGGCCAGCAGTAAAAATATTAGACATTTTCTATTGTTCATATTCATTCATAAAGTACCAGGACAGGTACAATACTTTGCAATATACAGGATTCTATTTTTTCGTCAATTTGTTTTTATAAATGGGGACCGTTGTATATGCTCATTTATATGAAAAATAAAAATAAATGTTGCCAACCCGATAGAAAAGTATTATTATATATCTGTTTTGACAGGGAAACAGATGAAAATAATAAGAAAAAAAAAGATAAAGAAGCTTAAACCGCGTGCACAGCATAAAGGTATTCAAAACCATATTAAATTGCTCTCATTCTTTCTATTATTCTTTTTATTCCTTTTGACGGCAGAAGGATATACTGAACAATTTAATAACCTGAATGTCCTGTGTACTTCCGGGAAGGTCCTGAATGAAATAGTTATTGAAGAAGCCGTAAAAAAAGGGAATGAAGAGCTGAAAAAAAATAATGCTGTTGCGGGTTTTTATTACGGCTCTTCCTCAAGCGTTCCCCTCTTTCTGCTCTATGGAATAAAAGCAGATCCTTTCATCTCTTTTCAAGGCAACTTATCTTCTTATATTTTCAATCTCCGCGCACCTCCATGTTAATTTCATCCAATAACTATTAATGATTTGAATTTATTATTGTCCGTTCACAGGTATGGACTGAACAAATAATATGGTTTTCAAAATTAATAACAATTATTGGACCTCTCACATGAATTTATTCTTTAAATGGAGGTATTTATGAATATAAATAATAAAGACAGAAAAGGTATCAATGCGTTCATTGTTAAGCAGACGCATGTGGCCAGTTCCATAAATAAAGAATAATAAGGAGGAATAACATGAAATTACAGCATATCCTTAATAAAGACTTGATATTTATCAACAGCGAGGTCAATGATTACGACGGCCTGTTAAAGTTCCTTTCGGAAAAATTTGCTCCGTTTGCGAATATCAAGGCTCCGCATATTTACAAAAAACTGCAGGAGAGGGAAAAATTGTCGTCAACCTATATGGGCCGGAGTACTGCCATGCCTCACAACCGGATAAAGGATTTCAAGAACATACTGATCGCATTTGTAAAATTAAAGACCCCCATTCCGGTTATCCATAATTCCAGGCAGGAGGAGATTAAATATATTTTTTCATTGCTTATTTCCCCAAGTGAAGAAAAAACATACCTGAATATATTAAGTTCTATCAGTACGATCGTTACCAGGCACAGTGAATTTTTAGAAAAAGTCCGATCCGAAGATGAATTCATGGAGGGTATAACATCACTGGATATCAGTATCGGGAAGTATATCAATGCGGAATATTTAATGCAGGACGATTATCCGTTCGTACGGGAAAATGATTCCATCAGGTCCACTGTCGACCTGATGAAGTCATTCCAGATCACTTTTTTACCGGTAGTAGATAAATCAGGAATGCTGAAGGGATATATTGATCTTGTGGACCTGATCCATGCAACCTTTCCCGGATATGTCTTTGATCTGATAGATTTCTCTTTTTTAACTGATTTTCCGGCACTGGAAAAATTCTGGGGGAACGAAGATAAATTAAAAGTATCCGACTTTATGTCTCCTCCTGAAAACATAGTAATAAACCAGGAAACCAAATATCCGGAGATCCTGTTTTTGATCAGCAAACATAAGAAGGAGAACCTGATCGTAACGGATCTGAAACAGAAGCTGATCGGGGTGATCAGTATAAAACAAATTTTAAATAAAATGATCAGGCCTTAAGGGAGGGAATGATGACTTCATCGATGTTTTTATCCGTATTAATTTTTGTAATTACCTATCTGATAATTATATCTGAAAAGGTCAATAGAACAATTATCGTATTTATAGGGCTGAGTATGGGTATTATTCTTCACCTGATCCCGTTTGATGAAAGCATAAAACATATTGATATAAATGTTATTTTCCTGCTTCTCGGCATGATGATAATTGTCAAAGTAATGGAAAAAAGCGGGATCTTTGAGTGGGGCTCTATCTGGGGTGCCAAAAAAGTAAAAGCAGACCCTGTGAAAATATTACTGCTCCTTTTTGTGATCACGGCGGTCTGTTCCGCCTTTCTGGATAATGTTACGACCATTCTGCTCATCTCTCCCGTATCCCTGTTACTGGCGACCCAGTTAAGGATAAATCCGCTTCCTTTTCTGATAACGGAAATATTAGGATCGAATATCGGACGGGACAGCCACATTGATCGGAGATCCCCCGAATATTATGATCGGTTCTGCGGCCAATCTTTCTTTTATGGATTTTTTAATAAATATTGCACCTGTCATTATTATTCAGGTACTGTTTTTCATAGTTGTTTTTTATTTTTTATTCAGAAAAAAACTGCAGGTATCCAATATTGATAAAGCAAGGATAATGGAAATGAATGAGGAAAAATTAATTAAAAATCCTCTATTATTAAAAAAGTCGCTGATCATATTAGGCTTAGTGATTACAGGTTTCCTCTTTCACGGTTTATTAAAAATCGAAGCCAGTATTATCGCCTTACTAGGAGCCTCACTATTACTTATATGGACAAAATCCGATACGGAAGTTATATTAGAAAAAATAGAATGGGGTACTATCCTGTTCTTTATCGGCCTTTTTATGATGGTAGGTTGTTTAGCATATACCGGTGTTATTTCATATCTTGCAGAATTTATAATACAGAAAACACACGGCGACCTTAAACAGATGAGTATTTCTTTGATGTTATTTTCCGGATTTTTTTCCGGAATTCTTGATAATATTCCATTAGTAGCAGCATTTATTCCTACTGTTAAAATGATGGCCATAAAATCAAATGTTATCTCTATTGTCCCGGTCTGGTGGAGCCTTTCATTGGGGTCCTGCCTGGGAGGAAATGCCACGATCTACGGGGCATCTTCAAATATTGTAATGCTGGGATTTGCAAAAAAGAACGGGATCAAGCTCAATTTTATTACTTTTTTTATATATGGTTTCCCCGTTACCATTATTTCCCTTTTGATCTCCTATTTTTATATCACATGGCGGTATTTCTAAAGATATGAAAGGAAATTACCGGGACAGGTACAATACTTTACCTTATGATCACTTTGAATTTTAAATAACCTTTCTGGTGAGCCCATACCGGGCTGTTAACAGCCCATCGGATAATCCTGATGTACTGTCTTGTAGCCATTGTATCATAATCACTGTTAAACCAGTTCGTTCCCGTATAATTAGTTGCATAATATACGATGGCTGAGCCGGAATGAGGCTGGTTGGATATCTCAGAAGAATTTGTGATCACATATACATTTGTAGGCAGACTTTCATCCACAATGAAATTCTGAGAAAAATTGTATGATATATTTGAATATACGATCGTATAGGTCAGGACCTCATACGGCCGGGCAATAAGAGGGGTCACCGATTTAACCACCTGTATTACTGGATAAGCGCAAAAGAGCGATTCCACAGCTCCCATGTCCGGTACATTACAGAAAAAATAATTATCCGGTATCGGCAGAGCTCCGTTATTAATGCACGGGCTTGTGTTCTGGAGGCTGAATGTTGTCATATTACCAAATACCGGATCAGCTGAAATATCCCCGATGCCTGCAATGATCCCGTTATAATCCAGCCCGTTGTTCCCGAATACGTTATTATATAAATCAGTCGATGCTGTTGCAGAATTCTCAATACCGTCGCTTATATTGCTGAAGATAATGTTATTCCTGACGGAATTGGCTATACCTGAGATAATATCGATGCCATCCTCTGAATTGTTGTATATAGTATTATTTATAACCTGACTATTTGTTGCCGTATCTATCTGTATTCCGTCACCTGTATTTTTATATATCAGGTTCCTGAATACCGAGGCATTTTTAACATACTGAAAATAAAGTGCTGCATTATTCAAATTATTATATATTCTATTGCTCCAGATCAGATTATTATTGACGGACACACCCGTACCGTAATATCCGTAAGCCGTATTGGAATATATATTATTATTGAATACCATATTACTCCGGGCCGTTCCTGATACGCGTATGCCTGCATTGGGATCATTTAAATATATATCATTATATGATATCAGGTTCCTGTCCCCATCGATCATGGAAATACCATATCCATTCTCATAAATATAATTCATTCCCATGATATTATTATCAGAGGCATCATTGGTTAAATATATTCCGGATAGAGAGTTTGAATAGATCGCATTGCTCATGATAATACCTGACGGACTATTATTCAGGCACAGGCCATACCCGGAATTTTTTATTATATTATACTTCAAGGTAGATGAAGAGGAATTGGTCAGAAATATGCCCTGTCCCCCACCATTAATTGTAAAGCCCATTAAGACCAGTGAATTGCCGTCTGATACTTTTATCATATTGGACGGTGACGAACCGCTTATAATGGTATTCACATTATTACCTGAATTTGTCCATTCCGCGGACAGGATAGTCAGATGGGTCGCTGATGTTGTTGCGGGGGAGAGCTTTACATATTCATTAAATGTAGCCTGGTCCACTATCAGTATATTATTATTGCTGGCTGCAGCGACTCCGTTCATTATGGTCGTATAATCTGCACCTATGCTTATATTATGGACCAGATAACTTACCCCTCCGATCTTCAGATCATTACTGACTCCCGTAATATAGGGAGATGAAGCAATTATATCGATCGTCTCTTCCGTGTCATCCCGGACAGAAAGTGTTATTACGCCATTATCACCCGATGCAAATGTATAATACGCCTTGTCTGTTCCGGCTCCTCCATCCGTAAAAGACCCGAAGTAAGTATAATTATTGGTCCATGAAATGTTATTAAAATCACCTGTTGTATCCAGCGTGATGGTTCCCGCAAAAGACCGAACGGGATTAGTATTGGTATTCAGGACCTCTATTATTATCCGTTCCCAAGCTGACAGGAGAGCCGAGCCGTCATGATGTATCTTGAAAGATCTGACAATATCTACATCATCTGCCCTCATGGCAAAGGAAAAACCCGGAAAGGCGTAATTGGTCACACCGGTAAAAAAAACATTGTCCCTTGCCTTTATATTGGTGGATTCATCAACACTGATATGAAAATTCGTTACCGGCGTTGCCGGATCTATATCAAGCTTAACATCCACCGTGACGCTGGTTACGGGTGATATAAAAAGAGAGGAAGCAAACAGATTTAAATGGATCGTATTCCCGGCGCTTTCAATTGTCGAATCCTGTACATATATGGGCCCTCCGCCTGACCTCTGCAGTGTTACTTTATCTATGACCGTACTGGGGACAATCCCGCTGTTTAAATAGTCCTCCACATCCAGGTCAATACCTGTTATCTGGACCTCGTTTACATTTGAATTGGTACTGGTGAATACAAGCTTCTGGACCAGGACATTTTTTTCGCCGACATAAGCCGTCTTATCCCCTGCTCCAAGAAATGAAGTAAAAACCCTTACAGCTTTTGAATTTTCATAAATAACGCAATGAGAACTTCTCATGGGAAAGGAATCACCGTTATATGCATCCACATCAACAGGCATATCAGAAACCACATCTTTTGCGACTATATCAGAATCAGAATTAAAATTAAGCTTGAAATGTCCTGCCGTTGCCGAATTTGCAATGTTAACTTTGATCAAAACCTGCCTTAAGGTTGATGCTTTGATGATAAGCGGAGTAGCAGAAAAATCAAGGGTAACCGTATAGCCGGATGATTCAATTGATGAGTCCTGATAAAATAATATTCCGTTGGTATACAGGCTGATCGAAGCAATGGCGCTGTTAGGAACAATATTTATGTTATTGGAGTTCTCGGTTTCCAGTATGATCCTTTCAATTTTAGTATTGGCATAAAGATTTCTATTGGTAAAATCCAGCCTTAAAACCTCTACTCCTGTTTCACCCTTAAATACACCAGCGGGCATATAATTGGAATACTGCACCTGTAATGGTTTTCCTATTACAGTAATGATCTGTTTCTTCCCAAGCGGGGGATAAACAAGATTGGGTAATACCCAGGTGGAATTGAATGCAGGATCATTATTGGTTGAAGAGAACACAAATTGATTATCCCCGATTGCTGCATTGTTCGAAACCATGGTCAGGTTATTCGTTCCGTATGTCAGTTTCACATATCCTCCGACGCTGGCATTTGAAAAAGAGACCTTTACCATATTACCGTTGACCTGAAGGTTCGAAGGGGCAGAAGAAAAAGTGATCCCGCTTGAATCACTGATGTATATGTATCCTGCATCTCCTGAAGTTAAAGAAGGAATGGACCACTTTGACGGCAATTCAATTGTAAATGATGCATTCTGCATATAAGCATCCGCTGTCCAGATAAATTTCAGATTCGGGTCCCCATAGCTTCCCAGTTCTTTATTGGTGGATGGTTCTACATATCCGGAACCGCCTCCGGAGTTTATACACCGGACTTTCCTCCATGGAGCATATAATGTGCTGACGTTGCCGACAATATCACGGGACCGGGCCGTTATCCAGTTTGTGGTCGCCTTTGGTGTCCGCAGGATGAGCCAGAGAGAAAAGTTTCCTGAAGAATCAGCCTGGATATTCATATTACTTGAATAGACCGTACTTCCATTTGATGCTGTATAGTTATATACATCGACCCACATGTCCGGGTCTGTAGAACCAAAAATCTGAATATTGGTTATTGTAGTCGGTGATTCCGGCTGATTGATCGTGAGATTAGGAGGGGTTGTATCAATGATAAATGTCTGTGAAGTATCCGGGTCAGGATACTGATTGGGCCCCGCGGATGCTGTTGTACTCATTCCTGTAACATAAAGATCATCAATATTCCATCCGCAGTACGCCCATGAACCGTCAGAAGTCCCGATACCGAAACGGACCCTGAAATTGGCATTATTATCGGCATAGGCGGATACATTAAAGCTCTGATATCCCCATTCACTGTCAGCTATGGTAATGGTATTAGCCCAGATCTGGGTCCAGCCGATCCCGTTATAAACAGAAATATAAGCATGGTCCCATGCCGGCTGTTCCACACCTAAAAACCGGTAAAAATTCAGATACACATTGGTATAACCTGTACAATCTATCACAGGAGAAGTTATCCAAAATGTTGCACCTAAATTATCATTGTAGTCTCCCCCAATATCATTACCTAAAACATAATTACTCGAATCTGATGAAGTATCAATCGCAGGATCAGGACTGCCGTATTCCCCTCCCCCTGCCGTGGCTTTTCCCCTCTCCCATTCACCGGCTCCGCCGTATCCGGCCCATCCTTTATCTGTAGTGAAATCATCCATAAAAATAATTTCCCCGGCCAGTGTCCCTGATCCGCCGGAGATGTAGATAATAGCAGTACCGTCATGATTTGTCACGATCGCATTAGTACCGATCCAGATATTATTGGAATAAAATGTTTCAACTATGGGATATTCTGCCGAATCAGCCGTAATATACTTCACGGTCGGTTTATAATTGGTATGCATCGGCTGGGACCAGTTGATCCTGAATGATGTGTCGTTCCCTCCCCTGGCATAATATATTCCTCCTGATTTTATAACATTGGTGTTTGATTCTTCGGGAAAAGCTGAGGAGACTTCGGGAGGTGTATTAACCGTACCGATCGTGCACTGAGCATATTCCTCACCGTCCCAGGTGACTATAAATTTCTGAAGCCGGT
>JAHITG010000390.1 GCA_018817865.1 Spirochaetota bacterium | reverse complement strand
CAAACAAACAGAAACTGGATATTTAAACTAAGGAGCCTGTAAGTCCATCCACACTGGCAATAAAGATATCTTTTACACCTCTGCTTTGAAGTTCTGTCAAAATTGAAAGCCAGAACTTCGCTCCTTCATTTTCTGATATCCAGAGTCCCAAAAGATCTTTAATTCCTTCTGTAGTAACTCCCAAGGCTAAATAAACTGCTTTGTTGATTACTCTTTTATCCTGATGCACCTTTACAACAATGCAATCCAGATAAATTATTGGATAAACACTCTCTAGTGGTCGATTTTGCCACTGCTCCACCTCCTCAATAACCAAATCGGTAACTCCGGAGATTAGGGTATGGGAAACATCTACACCGTACATTTCTTTAAGTGTGGCTGCGATATCCTGTGTAGTCTGGCATCTGGCATAGAGGGAGAGGATTTTATCGTCAAATCCTAAAAATCTGCACTGACCTTTTTGAATTATTTGCGGTTCAAAGTCACAAGTCCGATCCCGGGGTGTTTCTATTTCAAGTTCTCTGGAATCAGTTATTGCTTTTTTGCTTGTGTAGCCATTACGGCTGCTGAGTTTGTTGCGACACTGGCTTGAATGTTTTTCGGAACCTAAGTGGTTATCTAATTCTGCATTCAAAGCTTTCTCGATTGTCAATTTCATCAGTTGCCCCAGAGGATTTGCCAGATCAGATTCTGTCTTTACTCCTTTTGCATGCTCTGCAGCTAATTCTTCTAACCGTTCTTTATCCATCATAGTACTGCTCATTCTATCTCCTTTGCCTCTTTCAGGCTATTTAGAATTAAGCAGTTACACAGTTTTTTTTACAGAGTCTTTGTTGAGGGTATTGAGAAAACAGACGAAGGCGGTTCGGCAAGCATAACGAAAGACACTATCTTTCGGTGCAATGTGTAATGTGAATACTATACCGATATACCATTTATTTGAACCTTGCTGTCACCCTGGAAGGTAAAAAAACTCTTTGGTTTATATATGGATAGGGCGACAGGAAAGCGCGAAGTTCTGGATGGGGATTTTGACGGAACCACAGAGACGCGGGGTAAAAGACGTAATGATTGCCGCAGCGGACGGGTTGACAGGCTTTCCCGAAGCCATTCGTGCGGTTTATCCCCAAACTGAAGTTTTGTTCTGTGTAGTTCATCTATTTCGTAACTCTCTGAAGTTTGCGTTTTACATGGATCGGAAAAAGGTGTCAATTTTCACGAAATTGACCCCCACGTCACCGCAATACTGACCCCCTGAAATTCGGTATCTTGACCCCCTAAAACGCGAGTCGATAGCCTCGGACATGGAGGCATCGATGGATAAAAGGGAGTTAGATATGTACAAACTTGAAGACACAATAAAAGCCCTCTTGGAAAACGTACCCATCAAGCGGATAGCGCGGCTGCAGAAGATCTCAAAAAACACAGTAAAAAAGTACCGGATACTGGTCGAAGAAATTCTGCGGTTGAAGCCCTGGATCCGGGATGACTTGCCGGCACTCATGGAGGAGTTTCGCAGGAGCAGGAAAGCGGAACGGTATTCTGAAAACCACGGATGGCTTGAAACCTCCCAAAATCTGGTAGAAGAGCTTTCGGCACGGTGTCCGAATTATGTCCGGCTACAGGAAGTTCTCAAGGAAAAAGGGTTCAAAGGGAGCTATTCATCGCTTTTGCGCTATGTTTCCAAAAGTACCCTCTGTAAAGAACAACCCATCATGCGCATTGAATCGCAGCCCGGAGAACTTGCGCAGGTTGATTTTGGGTACGTGGGAAAAATCTACGATGCGGAAAAAAGGGATTATGTCAAAGCCTATGTGTTCGTCCTGGTACTGGCCTTCTCCCGGGACGGGTATTATGAAATTGTCACGAGTCAGGACATCAAGACCTGGTGCCGGTGTCATATCCATGCGTTCGAGCATTTCGGGGGCGTCCCGAAGATCATTATCCCGGATAATCTGAAAAGCGCCATCATCAAGGCGTCGTATTGTGATCCCCTCGCGAATAAGACATATGGTGATTTGGCACATCACTACGGGTTCCAGATAGATCCCTGTCTGCCGGGGACACCGGAGCATAAAGGGAAAGTGGAATCCGGCGTGAAATATGTGAAAAACAATTTCATCCCCCTGCGTACCTTTACGGATATTGAGGACGCCAACCGTCAACTGAGGCAATGGAATGCCGCCAGCGCACGTACACGCATCCATGGAACAACAAGAAAACAACCGGAAGAACTCTTTCAGCGATTCGAACAGCAGGAATTGCTCCTCCTACGCCGTGAACGGTTCGAGATTCCGGTATGGAAACATCTCAAAGTCTACCGCGACATCCATATTCAATTCGATAAAGCCTATTACAGTGTTCCCTCTGACTTGCGGGGGCAGTATGTGGAAGCGCGGAAAACGGAATCGCAGCTTGCCATTTTCTTCGAACACGAACTGAAAGCGGTTCACAGGCCGATGCCGGCCGGAAAGCGCAGTACGAATAAAGACCACTATCCGCCGGACATGGGTTCCTACATGAAGGAGGATACGGACTATTGCCTCCGGGAAGCCGGGAAGGTCGGTGTCTACACCCGGCAGGTGGTTACCGTACTCCTGAACGAGGAAGCCATACGAAACCTCCGCGGCGCGCAAAATATTCTCAGGCTGCAGAAGAAATACGGCAGACAGCGGCTTGAAGCAGCCTGCGGAAGGGCGGCATTCTTCTGCAATTACTCCTACGGCGGTATCAAGAACATTCTGGAAAAAGAACTGGACATACACGACAGGGTCATGACGGAGAAGGATACGAAGCTCTGTTCGCTCTATGCCCGGGACCTTGCGGAATACCTGACGCAGAAGGAGGTTTCCGTTGGAAACATTAGCACAAATTAAAACCAATTTAAAACGGCTGCGTCTGTCATCGTTTTACGACAATCTGGAACACCGGGTTGATGAAGCCATCCACACAAAAATGAGTTATCATGACTTTCTTCTCGTGCTCACCCAGGATGAAATTGACCGGCGGAAATACCAGAAAACCGAGAACGCCATTAAGAAAGCCGGCCTTGGCACATACAAGCCTATTGTAGAGTTTGATTTCGAGTTCAATCCCCACATTAACCGGCAACAGATCATGAGGTGTATCTCCTGCGATTTTATCCGGAAGAATGAGAACATTTTGTTGGTCGGCCCTACCGGTGTGGGGAAAACATGTTTGGCAAAGGCCATCGCTCACGAGGCATGCTGTAAAGGGTATTCCGTCCTGTTTTACCGGACCATGAAGATGCTTGAATATATTTATTCCGGTAATGCGGACAATAGTGTTCAGAAAAAAATGAAACAGTTCTTAAAACCGGACCTCCTCATCCTCGACGATTGGGGACTGCAGGCATTCCCGAACCACCTGTTAAGTGTCCTGAATGAAATTATTTCTGAACGTTACGAACAGGGTTCTCTTATTGTGACCAGCAATCGTCCTTTACAAAATTGGCATGAATTATTTTCAGAGCCGGTTGTCAGTTCCGCGTTATTGGACAGGCTATTCCATAATGCTCATCGTGTTGTTATTGAAGGAAATTCATATAGGAGTTCGAAAAAATCACTATGAATAATATGTTAGGTTATGGTATACCTTCAGGGGGTCAGCTTACCGATTACTGAGGGGTCAGTTTTGCGGTTAGTGACAAATAAAAATGATTCATAAATATAAGACATCAATTAAGCAATCATATTCCCTTAATTTAAATTAATAGGGCTGAAAAGACGTCTAATAATCACTTAAACTGGAATCGGCTGTATTAACCGGGATCTTCTTTTTTAACGAAGGTTTTATATCTAAAGAGATCAAGTCCCTTCGCCATACATGGCGGCTAATAGTAATTATTTACAGGTCTGAGATGAATCTATATGAAATAAAAGATGAATGTAGAAAAAATTTAAATAAATATACAATACAAGCATTTTCATTTATTCCTAAAATTGAGTATCCTACAATATTAGATATTGGATGTGGGACAGGTGTGCCATCTCTGTCATTAATTGAAATTTGCAATGGAACTATTTATGCAGTTGATTCTGACCAATTATGTTTAAATTGGTTTAAAGAAAAAGTAACTGCGTTGAATTTAAATGATAGAATCAAAATATTTAATGAATCAATTTTTAATCCGGCACTATTTCATTTTAGATTTGACATTATTTTAGCGGAAGGTTTACTGAATGTAATCGGTTTTAAAAAAGGTCTGCCTATACTAATTAATTACTTAAAACATGATGGGTATTTAATAATTCATGATGAATTAAAAAATGATTCAGAAAAGAGAATAATATTTGAGAAAAGTAATTTAAAACTATTAAATTCATTTGAAATAGATAAAGATGTTTGGTTGAATGAGTATTTTAATTGTCTTGAAATGAAAATAAAAAACATCAATGATGATAATCAATTCGAAAATGAAATTAAGGAAATCTATGAGCATAAATCTGATTCAAATAATTTATATTCAATTTACTATATTTTGCAAAATGAAACTTAAACTGGATAACGCCTACTCCGGAGTCTT
>JAHITG010000389.1 GCA_018817865.1 Spirochaetota bacterium | reverse complement strand
GTAGAGGTGCCTGTAAAGAAAGAGTACCTGCCTAATGTCTATGTCTGTGTCACCCTGCTTAAAGGGCGTGTTGAGGACCCTTCGTATACAAACCATGGTATGGACCTTGGCAAGCCTTCCCTAAAGATCGGTTATGCCGAGATCAGCGTGACGCCGGAAGAGAGGCATCTGAAAGTAGATGTCTCGAAGTCCCATGAGACCCGTTCTCCCGGTGAACCGCTGGAAGTCGCTTTTCAGGTGAAAGATAAGAAAGGCCAGGGACAGATTTCCGAATGTATGGTCGCGGTCTGCGATGTGGGGGTCCTGAACCTGATAGGTTTTAATACGCCTGATTTTTTCAATGATTTTTACGCGCAAAGGCCCTTAGGTGTGATGACATCCGATACCCGATTACATATAATCGGTCAGAGGAATTACGGGGAAAAAGGCGAGAACAGCGGCGGCGGGGGACCCGGTGAGATGGGCAAAAAAAGGAACGGCGGTATGGATATGGATATGTTCTCGTTCAGAAAGAATTTCCTCTCCACTGCTTTCTTTGAGAGCTCGATCGTAACAGGGGAAGACGGTAAAGGAAAAGTAAAATTCAATCTGCCTGATAATTTGACCACATTCAGGATCATGGTGACGGCATTGACAAAAGAGTCTCTCTTTGGTGCCGGGGATTCGACCGTAGTCGTAAAAAAGTATCTGATGCTGAAATCCACTATGCCTTCTTTTGCGATCGTCGGGGATAAATTTTCAGCAGGAGCTGTCATTTATAATTATACCGAGGAGGATACGAAGATCAGTATAAAAATTGAAACTGCCGGTGCCGGCATTGATGAGCCGGATACAAAGGAAGTCTTTGTTAAAAAAGGAGAATCAGCGGATGTCCGTTTTAAGATAAACTGTAATACAGTAGGTATGGTAAAAGTAAAGATCGCGGCCCGGGCCGGGAAGCACACGGATGCTATTGAAAAAGAGTTCAGCGTAAAAGCCCCTCGTCTTGTGGAGAGTGTAGCTCTTTTTGAGAGCATGGATTCAGACAGCGCGCTTCAGAAGGTGATCATCCCTAAAAAAGAGGAGGTCTTTTCCGGTGCCGGCTTCCTGAATATTTCTTTAGCTCCCTCCGCTTTTTCCGGTTTAAAAAGCGGTATTGATTATCTCTTTGAATATCCTTACGGATGTCTGGAACAGAAGATCTCCAAGGCTATCCCGGTCGTCTTGAGCAAGAGGCTTATCCTTGATATGAATTTGACTGAATACAAAGAGGGAGAACTTGACAGGCTCGTCAAGGATGTGATAAAAGAGCTGCCATCTTTTCAATCCTATAACGGAGGATTCTGTTACTGGACTTCGAAATACTGGGATTCACCCTGGCTTACAGCTTATGCCGCTTATTTCCTTATTAAAGCCCAAAAAGAAGGATACAAAATAGATGAAAAGATACTTTCCCGGGCACTGAATTATTTAAAGGATTACGGCAGACGAAACTCTATAAGAAAGGATCTCCCTTATTCTACCTACTGTCATTTATCCACAAAAGCATATATTGCCTATGTACTGGCGCTGGGAGGGATGGGTGACAGAACCATCATAAATGACCTGTATAAAAATATTGATAAGATACCTTTGTTCGGTAAAGCCAGTCTTCTGAAAGCGCTTTATCATACAGGATATTCCAAGAAGTATTTAGAGAAGGTACGGCAGGTCCTTTTTAATAAAGTGAAGATCTCATCTACCACTGCCCATTATGAAGATGAAGGGATGGAAGATTTATACTGGATCCATTCCTCCAGCGTAAGGGCTACTTCCGCTGTTCTGCAGGCGTTCATGGAGAGTAAGACGGAAAATCCGCTGAATGAAAAAGTTGCCAACTGGCTGAAGAAGAAAATGAAAGCCGGGAGCCGTTTCAGGAATACCCAGGAGAATGTCTGGGCCTATCATGCCATGACCGACTATTTCAAATTCTATGAAAAAGAGAAACCGGATTTTAAAACCACTGTTTCCGTTGATGGGAAGAATATTTTATCTCATCTTTTTAACAAACGGACTCAACCTGTTTATTCAAAACAGTTCGGATTTTCCCAATTCAAAAGAGGAGAAGAACTCTCTCTGAATATCAGCCGTAAAGGAAAAGGCAGATTATACTATTCCTTAAGGATGAATTATGCTCCCAGGGAACTTTTAAAGTCAAGAGATGAAGGGATCAAGGTGACAAAATGGTATGAAACCCTGGATGGTAAAAAGGTGGAAGAGCCTGTCTTTAATACAGGGAAGGACTATGTGGTTGTCTTAAAAGTCAATACAAAAGCCGAACGCCATTTTGTCGTACTGGATGATCCGATCCCGGCCGGTTTTAAGATACTGAACCTCTCTTTTC
>JAHITG010000388.1 GCA_018817865.1 Spirochaetota bacterium | reverse complement strand
TTTTGTCTACCTCCATCAGGGAATCGGGCGATCCCCTTTGGAGCATAATAAAGATGATATTTCACTAAAAAGGTGATCCGGTCTCCTGCCTTCATCCCTTCTGTTGTTTCAATAGCAAGATTCGGCACTTTTTCATGAAAAGAACAACCTGTAAGAAGGAAGAGACCAAGCAGAATGGCTGTAATAAAACAGCCTGAAAAAAATGAAAGTCCATCTTTCACAGCTTTTAATTTTCCAGTTTTTCCCGGATACTCATCAGTTCAATACTATCCTCTTTCGCAGTTTTTTTATCTGTAAACTTCAGATAGATATTATTCTCCGTTTCCTCAAATTCATTCATAGGGCCGACATTTTCCGGCAGAATACTACTATCAACCTTTTTTCTTAAAACAGTATTATAAAGATAATACTCTGTTTCCGCTCTGGATTCATCAGCTTCAGCCGGCATCCTGATAATAATAGCCCACTCCTTATTCTTACTCGTCTCCAGGATCTGAAAAACTGAGGTTTCATCCTGCTCCAGGATTATACCTTTTTCACTGAATGTATCCAGAAGGAGGGTATTTTCTGTATCATTAACATAAACTTTCTCAACCTCTTCATTTCCGCCCTTAACGATAATATCAGAAAGGCATGTATCATTATACTGTGAACCCTTATAGATGCTCAGAATCACCAGTTTTATAAAATACTCATACTTAAGCTCAGGCCCGATAGTTGCTTTAACTTTCTCCTTAAATTTGATCACATCTTCCCAGTCCAGAGAGAGAATGGTTCTCTGGGCTTCTTTCACATCCTTTAAAACGATCTTTTTCTTTTCTGGATACTCCGAAGCATTATATATAGTAAATATTTCTGATGCTTCTCCGGGTTTATTGGCCCCTACATAAATAGAGAGCTCCATCTCCTTGACCCTGTTATTCTTTTGAAAAAACGGATTGGTTCCGGCAAAACCGTTCAGGATCACAAAATCATCTACCGACTCATCTATCTGGAAAAGGATAAACTCACCCACACCGTCGTCATCCTTTCCTTCAGCCCAGCATGTATTTTTATCCCTGTCAAAAAGATTATAAGCACTATATTTTCCAAGCTGATAAGGATCAGGATTCTGAAGCTCTGATGATGCATAATAGAGTTTACCTTTATGGTAGCGAAGATTAAGCTTTTCGATTTTTGGAGCTTTTGAACAACCAGCCATTATTAAAACAAACATTAAACCAATAAAAAGAAATCTGTACCCTTTCATAACAACCTCCGGTTTAAACTACTAATATTCATATTAGTAAAATATTTTTTGGGAATCTTAAAATAATAATTTCACATTATTAGTCAAGAAAAAAACCATACTTCTGATAGTATAAAGCAGGGGTCGCGTCTTTTCATATGGAGTATAATAATTGGTTAGAAAAAGCTGTCAAGGAATATATGATGGAAGATAACAGCAATATTATACTTTTCTTTCGAACATCATTTCCATTAAAACACCGGGGTTTTGATCCAGGAAACTCCGAACGTTCTCTTCCTTTAATTTATATACCTTACTGTCAGATTGCGCCTGGAAGCTCATTTCAGAAGGTTTCTTCTCCTTTAGACTGAGGAAATCTCCTATAATATCACCTGACTTACAGGAATGCATTTTTTTACTGCCTTTAATCGTCTGGACTTTTCCTTCGATCAGTATATACGGATCAGTTATCCTCTCTCCTTCTTTGATCAGATATTCACCCTTTTTTATTTCCATAGGTTTCAGATATGATTCCAGCTGTGTGATCTGTGAAGAGGAAAGGTTCTTGAAAAACCGGTTTGATTTGATCACATTCCATGTTACACCGTTGCGTACATGAGCTATTCTGCGGATATTTGATTCTACCACAGTCCCTTTGATCACCCGTAAAAAGGACTGCTTCTCAATGGAATACGCTTTTACATTGGTCGCTGCGATCACATCCGCTGCCCGAGGTGTATCAGACAATAAAGAGGCTTCCCCGAAATACTCGAAAGTTCCGTAAACTTTATCTTCTATATCCTGGACTCCGCCAATAGAGACATTACCTGAAACGATCACATAAAAGTTATCTCCTTTTGTATTCTTTTTAATAATGTATTCTCCCTTTTTAAATTCAACTTCTTCAATAACGAGCAGGAGGTCCTTGATCCTTTCAAAAGGAAGGTCTTTAAAGATATCTATCCTGGAAAAGACATCAAGAATTCTGAAAGCTTCTTCATTTTTATGTTTTTTTATGTCAGGATAAAGGGTTTCACCTATACCGAATTTGGCCAGTTTTAAACTGGTTTTTTCCGGAAAGTCCTTTTCTGCAATATGATAAACGGTGACCTTCTTCTGGATATCTTTGGGTAATGAATTAAGAAAAGAGACAGGAGTATGCAGGGGGGGAATACCGGCTTCATGGTAGATAATATCAAAATCCCATGGAAAGTTCAACAGGAACTCCATACGCTCTTTTTCTAAAAAACCTTTTTCATACATCTGTTTAATGATCGTCGGCTCATTCAAATGATCGGATGAATAAAGGAAGGTCTTGTCCCTGCATGAGATATGGAATCCCATGGTGGGTATGGAATGCAGCGAATAAAAAAAAGTAAAGATGGCTCCATGAATGTTGTACTGCCCGTTCATCTTGACAGGAAAGAACTGGAACATATTCATGAGGGTTTTAGCCGGAATTCGTGTGAGGGCCGAATATTTTGTTAAAAAACTCTGCATCACCGTAGGCGTCGAATATATCGTGATCTTGGTCTCTTCCAGTATTTTCTGAAAAGTACCTGAATCATGATCAGCATGACAATGCGTCAGAATAACAGAATCAATTAATTTTGGATTTACATTGGAATCCTTGAGCCAGGCTGTGGAATTGACAGGCGGATCCACCATGATCCCCACCTTGTTGATCCAGAGAATGAAACCGGACGTATTCTGTTCCGGATCAAATCCATGAGAAGGGCCTAAACAGGTAATACCGAACTCAGGCGGTACAAACGGTTCTTTTAAGGTCGTACCAAGATCATACTGGATCTGGAATTCCATTTTTGCGGGAACTTCCGCTATTAACTTACCTTTATCAAAGACATTAAAGCCTTTATCTTCACGGGGAACAACCTTGACCTCATCAAGGGTGAAACCTTTACCGGTCATCTCTTCTATATCAATAAGATCTTCCAGTTTCATATTATTTCTGAAAAATTTCATTTCGGATTCCAGGTTGGGAATAAAATAATTCTCAGTCTTCACCACTTCATTACTGATATCAACTTTTTTAGGCCCGAAGAGTGCTTCCTTTAAAACAGTCCTCATGTTCTCAACATGATCAGGATTAACAAAAACAATAGTCTTTCTCTTTTTAATAAAAAAATTAAAATACATGGGGAATTCCACTTCAGCCATGCTGATACCCTGAGAAGGATGAAAATGTTCATAGGGAAGCACAAATACCTGCGGTACGCTTTTAGGCAGACGCATAGTATCTTTTAATGTCTCCGGCGGGGAGCCGAACTGGATATACCCGGCTGACGTATCTACCAGGTAACCGCCTCTCGGTAAAGAAGTTGTTACAGCATCTATTTTTTCAAGGCTTTTGATCCTTTTCATAATTCCTTCCTTTAAAATTAAAGAAATAGTGAAAACCTCTTTGCAAACTGCTCTTCTTTTAGTATAATTCTACTAAATATATTCCTTTTGTCAAAAATAATTTTTATAATAAAATCAATACTGTATCGGGCCATGTTTAAGGGCCAGCTGACGAATGGAGTTTCTTAATAATACCCTATGAACCACAGCCGGTAAGCCTGCCGGATCCTATGCCTTTCAGCATCCTTCTTTTTTTTGATCCCTGTTCAGCAGGGAGAACAGGTCTTTAAACTCTTCTTCCATTTCCGGAGAGATCTTAACAATGCACTTATGGGTATCCAGGATAAAATCCAGGGAGACTTTTTTATTTTTTTCAACGGGAATCTGTTCTTTTATATTATTTGCGATCTTTTTAAATATTTCAAGCTTTATGATATTAAAATATGAATCCAGGTGCATCTCTTGAAAGATCCTTGCAATATCTTCAGGTAAATTACAGAGGATCAATTCCCGGTCTATTGTTTTTAATATATTATCTATCTTGATCAGAGTACCTACAGTGGTACTGTCTATATAAGTACAGTTATTAAAATCGATCCAGACCTTATATACTTCATTTTTATTTAAACGCGGCTTTAAATAATTGAACAAGGCTTGAGAATGAAGCGCCATTATCTGATTTGTAAAAAAGAGAATTATATTCTTGCCATTTCTTGTTTTAAAGATCTTGTTTTTAGGCATGATTCCTGTAATTAAATATAAAGAAAAGGGATGTCAAATTTTTTTTAAAAAAGGTATGTTCAAAGAATTCCAAAATGCATTTATTAATGCATTTTGGAATTCAACT
>JAHITG010000035.1 GCA_018817865.1 Spirochaetota bacterium | reverse complement strand
CAGGGCCTTCCAGTTATCTTCTTTTCCTTCCCAGAAGTACCCCAGGGTATTATCCCAGGCTGTGATCTGAAGCCACTTTAAAACATTCTGTGCAGCCGTACTGTATGTGGCATTGCCTGTTAATTTAGCCAGATAATAGAAAGCTGAAAAACAGTCAAAATTGTTCTCTGTACTATACCTGGTCGGTAATGGGCCTTCGGGTCCCATACTGAATGCCCCGTCCGCATGCTGATAGATCAACAACCTGTCCGCACATTTCGATGCCATGGTAAGGAACTGTGAATCCCCTGTTTTATAGGTATAATAATTAACCGCCATTATGACCCAGGCATTGTTGCCTGTATAATGCCAGGTACTGTTATCCGGTTTTCCCGTATACGGATCATAAACAGTTACATAACTGCCATTGCCTTCCTGCCTGTACTGGAGTGTCTTTAAAAGCCATCTGGCCCGCTCATTCGATCCTTTGGAGACCAGACTAATGGCAGCCAGTGCCTGATCATAGATCCAGCCGGAATTCTTCAGATCATCATAGCTGTCAATAAGATAGGAAACACCGCTCTGCTTGGAGAGGATCCATTCCAAAGGAGTAGACGATGCATTGGTCGTATAGATCGTGAGATCATCTACATATACTGTTCCGGACCCGCCGCCTGTAACAAAGAACCAGTAATTGGAAACCGACGTAAGGCCTGTTTGAGAAGGCCGCTGCCCGGTTGCATCCATGAATTCAGAAAAAGGTACCCAGACCCTGTGCCACGAAGTATCATTCAGAGGAATAAAAGCCCTCCAGTAATACCCGCCGACCGGCGTGGTCACATCTGTTGTCCCTAACTGGATCTTAAAATCATTGGTCGATCCATCCCCTCTTACCCAGAAAGAGACTCCCCCGCCTATCGTGAAATTATTGGTCGGGCTGAAATTATGGCGTACTCCTGCCCAGGTCCCTCCGCTTAAGTCATAATCAAGCTTTAAAGACTGTGCGCCTGCATGAGCATCAGAGGCGGAATTGGTAGCCACGATCGTGCCGGTACCGTAAATACTGTATGTGGCGAAATAAGACTCAAAATCATCAATCGTAAATTGATCGAGCTGAGGGATCAACCTCAGATCGTCTAAATAAAGATATCCTGTATCAGGGTTCCCTCCATTCAGGACAAAGTCGATTTTAGTAACCTTCTGCAGGTCAGAAGCCGTTATTGTCCGTCCTACTCCATTTGTCTTTATATCCGAAAAACGAAGAACGATCTTCCTCCAAAAGGTATCTGTCAAAGGAATAGAGGCTGTTTGAAATTCTCCTCCGTTTGCTACTATTCTAAACAATAATACTGCAGTTGTACTGCCATCCCCTCTCAAATAAAAACTGATACCTCCATTTGTGCTCCAATCCTGTGTATAGATAGAGATCCTGTCAAAATCCCAGCCAGTTATATTTGTATAATCAATTTTAAGAGCCCCTGTTCCTTCCTGAAAAACAGAAGTTGTATTTGTAAACAGCATCTGTGCTTTCCATGGAAAATGAATCTCGGTATTCACATTATCAAAAGATAAAAGCTGAGGACGGGGATCAACTATCTGCAAATCATCTATATGCACATCATAGTTTACATTTGTATCAGTTGTACCGGCAATTCCAATTAAAAAATTTGCAACTAATGCGAGGTTTGCTTCTGAAGGAATACTATTATAAAAATCCCCTAATGGTATTTCAATATACTGCCAGCTTGTATTTTTTAAACTTATTGTTTCCCCATTTGGATGGCGATGTTCAGTTCCATTAGCCGTGAATTTAAAATTTAACTTATTATCTGATCCATCTCCTTTCAGCCAGAAAGAAACCATCTTTTTTGTCTGCCAGTTCTGATTACCCGGAAATGCGCGTCGAACAAACAGCCACCCCCCCGGATTGTTTAAGGTATAGTTTATATGAAGTGATGAACTACCCTGATGAACCTGAACAGCATCATTGGTAGCAGATAAAGCCCCTCCGGTACTGTTATTGACAGTATAAATAATGGATGTATTCTCAAAGTCATCACCAATCTGCGCAACAAGATCTTTTGAAAATGCAAATGTTATACATAACAGTATAAATCCAATTAAAATCATTCTTTGTTTCATTGTAAAACCTCCAATTTTTATATACCACCATTCGCCGAACATAAGATACCGAGATTCCGGCTCGCAGCCACTTCGTGGCTTTGGCCGGAATGACAGCTTGGGATACAGGTAGTCGCAAGCTTTAGCTTGCGCAAATATTTAGAAATTAATAAATATAACACAGGCTATACCCTTCGGGTACAAGCACCCTGCAGCTACTAACTGTTAAATACTTAAAAAAACTATTTCCTTATCACAGGTCTGAACGGGTTGATCTTCAGTTCATTGAACCGGTACCAGGCCGTGGCTGCCACTGAAAGGAAGAAATTACTTCTTCCAAAAAGGTCAAAGGTCGGTGTAGAATACGGGATACCGCCATTCGCTGCCATTACCCTTCCCGTCTGACCATGAAAATGATCACCCATTTTTATATTTCCAACATAATAATAGGCGCATACGGCTGATTCTGTTCCTTCAAACCAAACCGTATCCGAACGCTTTTTAGATTCATCTTCCGGTGTATTCTTATCATCAAATGAATACTCAAACCCATCCCAGTCAAACCCGTCTATATTCTTTATTTTGCCGAAATCAGCTTTTGTTCTACATGTGCTTTTCAACAACCATTTAAGGCTTTCATCAAACTTTTCTCCTTTTAAACCCTTCCTTCCTAATGAAAGCACAGTCCATGTCTGGCAGTCCGTAGAGATACCGCCAAAATCATTTTGGCCTGTCCAGAAAGCAGGGATCTTCTTCTGCGGGCCGTCCTGTTTCTCTGAAAGGATCCACATCTCCTCTTCCACCCATTTCCTGATAATATCGGCAGCTTTTTTATATTTTATATCTCCTGTTAATTCAGATAAATAAATAAACCCGGAATAGGCATCCACCTGATGCTCGACCGAGACCCAGGTAACAGTGGGAGAACCGACGATCACTTTATCCTCATCATCCCTCATGGAGAGCAGGTAATCAGCACACTTCTTTGCTGAAGAAATAAAGGCCCTGTCTTTGCATATAATAGTATAATAATTCAATGCCATGAGCACCCAGCCATTATGGCCTGAAAACGGAACCGGGTTCAGTATCTCCCCGCTGTCCGCATCATAGGCTGAAGGAAAGAACCCGTCCTTATCCTGATGCTTTGACATGAATTTCAATATATTTTCTGCCAGTTTCTT
>JAHITG010000387.1 GCA_018817865.1 Spirochaetota bacterium | reverse complement strand
TTAAAATAATAAAATAAGGGAGACATACTTGAAATAGGATTACGCCTTAATAGAAGCCGCCACTGGAGATACCGTGCATTAGGATTAAAATCTTTTAACCTCAAAGTATCACCCTTTATTTCGATAGATGACATACGGCTCCACTCTTTACGTATAATCCCGTTTTCTCCATCCAATGTATTACTGTGTTTAAACTGAATATCGATAACCCCTTCTGCATGATCCCTGATCTTGAACTTTACTTCAGAGACTTCACTATTGTAATATTTCAGATCCATAACAGGCGAAAGGATCTGGACCTCATCAACCAGAGTATTTATATAATTTTTAAACTCAATGTCAGCTGTTCTCCCGATCCTGAAATCATCAACATATCCATAATAATTTTTAAAAAGAACCAGGCTGGATCCGTCAAATTTTAAAAATTTAGGGATAAGGATCTCTGATCCCGGTTTCCCGTCTGCTGTTGCGAATTCTTCGGTATCAAGTGCTCCGTCAATATATAGAAGAAGCTTCCCATTGGCTCTGTTAAAGATAAAGCCGATATGCTGCCACGCTCCTGCTTCTATCTTTTTCTCTGACCTTAGAGTAAACGAGTAACTTCCGCCAGCTTCATCATAGAAAAGATTATTTAACCGAACGATTATTTTTTTATTTTCCAGGGTAATAGTAAAGCCGTACTCTTTATTATCATAAAAGATACCCTTACTGGCTAGAACGGTATTATTTTTATGGATCGTAGGATAGAGATACATATCAATAAAAAAACTGCCCAGATCCAATGAATTCGCAAGGAAGCTGTTATTGGATACCTGTATTACAATACGATGATGCTGCTTTGTAAATCCCCCCACACTACTGCTGTTCAATGTAACGTCCGGATCCTGAAAAATTTGATACTCATTAAATGTATAATGACCGGTGACATCCATCTTGGGAACAGCTTTGTCATTAAAATCCAGTAAAAGATCCACATACTGTGAAGGCCCTTCTTTTCTGTGTTCAAACCCTATTCCATATCCGAGATTCTTTACATAGGATACGGTCCCGTTCTGTATTGTCAGTCCTTTAAAATCAGCCATATTCTTATAGCTTATGCCGGCTCCGAACAAAACAGGGATGTCAAAAATTAAAAATGCAATTATTAAAATTATTATCATCATAATATTCATTTCCCTATTTTTCCTAATTTATTTACCCTGCGGACATGCCGCTCTTCATCTTCAAAATCCGTATCCCACCAGATCTTAAATAATTTGTAGGCTCGGTTAAAACGGATCATTCTTCCGGCAAAAACAATAACATTGGTATCATTATGTCTTCTGGAAAAGATTGCTGTTTTCTTATTCCAAATGACCGCTGCTCTGACCTTTTTATATCGATTGGCAGCTATTGCAATACCGATCCCACTGCCGCAAATAAAGATCCCCCTGCTGTATTTACCACTGGATATTCCTTCAGCTCCCTTTATTACAACATCCGGATAATCAATTGCTTTCATGTTATAAGTACCCAGATCAACTACTTTAAACCCATCTTTCTGTAACTTTACTTTTAAGAATTCTTTTAATCGATATCCTGCATGGTCCGAACTGATAATGATCTCTTTTTTATTCTCTTTCACATCATACTCCCAGATGAAATTAGTTCAAATTCAATACATCCATGATCCTTTCCAGATCATCCGAAGAATAGTATTCAATGATCACTCTCCCTTTACTCTCATTTCCGGAAATTTTTACTTTTGTGGAGAATTTTTCCCTGAACTTCTCTTCAATATCAGATATATGAGAAGAATTTTTTTTAGAGGCTGTCTTGCTGGATCTTTTTATTTTATCTTTATTGATCATTCTTTCTACTTCTCTGACAGATATTTTATTATTCACAATTTTATCTCGAATTTCCCTCATCAGCTTCTCATCCTTAATATTGATCAAAGGCCGGGCATGTCCGGCCTGAAGAAGACCATGCTTCAAGTCATCTTTGATAAAGGGAGGCAAATTTAGTAACCGTATCGTATTTGTGATCGTGGTTCTGTCCTTCCCAAATACTTTTGAAAGGTATTCAACGGAAAGCTCAAACTCATCGATCAATTTCTTATACGACTCTCCCTCTTCGATCGGATTCAAATCCCGCCTCTGTAAATTCTCTATTAAAGCGATCTCCAATTTATCTTTTGCGGAAACGGACTTTTTTATAATAACATTGATCTTTGCCAGCCCGGCCAGTTTTGCAGCACGCCAGCGTCTTTCTCCTGCGATGATCTGGTAGGTTCCTCCGATATCCATTACAAGGATCGGCTGGATCACTCCGTACTCTTTTATGGAATCAGCAAGTTCTTTAATGCCTTCAATCTCTTTTCGCGGTTGATTATTATTCGGGACAACATCATTAATATTTACTTCTGCAAGCCGGTTTGGGCCCATCTCCGCATCTGTATCCCTGATCAGGGCATTTAATCCTTTACCCAGTACTTTAGTGCTCTTTTTCATGTTCTACCACTTCCTTTGTAAACTCAAGATAACTGGCTGCACCGATGCAGTCTTTGTCATATAGAT